>JAGHCE010000020.1 GCA_021160625.1 Planctomycetota bacterium
CCCTGCCCCTGGTGCATCCGCCCCGCCCTCCTGCTGCCTCCTCCCGCCGGAAAACAGTTGACCTGCCCGGCCCTTTTGATGTAGACTCCCAATCCGACATTGGCGGAAAGGATTATTCCAATGGCCGGGTTCAGACTGCGTGTTACCGTGCAAAGCCTCGTGGGTTTTACTCTCGGGGGCTCCCTGGTCGGCGCGTTTGTTATCTGGAATTTCAGGGCGGGTCCTGCGGGGCCGCGCATTTCGTCAATCTTCGTTTTTGCCTGCATCTGTTTCGCAGGCGGCGCCCTGGCGGGAGTCGTAACGGCATGGCGCGTGCTGCCGGCCTGGCGGACGGCAATCGGCTTCGGCATCGGCTTTCCCGTGGCGTGGTTTGGCTCGATGTTCGTGATGATGAGCCTGCAAGGCGGCGGCTCTGTCGAATACGGCTTTGCGGCAGTCGGCTTCGGCGTGTCTTTTGCCGTTGCGGGCACCATAGCCGTCTTAGCTGCAAGCCCTCGGCATACGCTCTTCGGGGTGCTTGCCTTCGGACTCGCGGGCGCCGTCGTGGGTCCTGCAGCATTCCGGCTCGCGACTCATTCCCAGCTTATCGGTCTCACGCAGGCAACCCCGGATGCCGCCTGGGTTATAGGAGGAGCACTCTTCGGGGCGGCGCTGGATATGCTGGGGACGAAGCCGGAAATGAGGAACCCTGCCGTCAAATCCCCCCGGCCTTACAAAATGAAATCGGCACCCAGGTATGTCAGGACGAGCTTCCCCGCCACCAGGATGGCTACGGCAATGATGAGCGTGTAGACAATCACCATAAGCGTGAGCAGCTTTTTCTCGCCGGGCTCAAACCGCTCGCTTTTCCACAGCATTCCCAGGCCCAGCGGCCCGCGAATGAGAAAAAGCGAAACGAGAATCAATATCCGCGACGGCTCTTTCGGTTGCTTGTGTGTCATAACTTCTCCGGCACTGCTCACAGGAGGGGACACGTTCAGATGCTGAGCGCTTAGGCTTTGTGGAACGGCTGTCTACGGATGTTCTCAAAGACAAACCGCACGGCCTCGGCCGCATCGGCAGCCCTCAAGAAGACAATGTTGCGAGGCAGGCGTTCCTTTTCGAGGTCCCATGACCCGATCGCCGCGACAGGGATGCGCTTCTTGAGTGCGAAGGCGAGCTCCGAGAGCGTCCCAAGCGCGCCCCCGACCGCCACGACGCCGTCGGAAACCCTGGCGACGAGGAAGTTGCGCGCTTCGCCCAGACCGGTTGGCAGGGCGATATCGAGACAGGGGTTAGCGTCAGAAACCGCCTCGCCAGGCAGGAATCCAAGTGTTTCCCCGCCTTCCTCGTGGGCTCCACAGCAGGCCGCCTCCATCACGCCGCCAAGCCCGCCGCAGACAAGTACCGCACGGCAACGAGCGATCAGGCGGCCCACTTCCCTGGCTGCGGCGATCTCGGCAGGTCCAGCCGCGCCGCCGCCGATTACGGATATGAGGACCTTTCTCACAAGAGCGTCTCCCTGAAACCTCGCTACTGGCGGGCATCACCCGCCGGGTCGGCGTCGGAGCCCCTTGCGGAGTTATCGCCGGGGACCTCGGCAGCGGTCTGCACCCTGCGTATGTGCCTCCTGCTGTACCTGTGCAGGAGGAAGTAGCCGCCGACCAGGAGCACCATAAACGTTATCGTCAGCAATCCGAAAACCTTCTCGTTCTCAAGGTGGCGAGCCACCGTTTTTCCAAAGATGGAGATAAGCGTTGCCACGAGGAAAAACCGCGCCCCTCGCGAAAGGGCCGAAACGACCACGAATTTATGCAGCTTCAGGCGCAAGACGCCCGAGAGAACCGTAAAAATGCAGTACGGCACCGGCGTGAACCCCGCAACCGCAACCGCCCAGATACCGTACTTTGCATAGAGCCGGTCAGCGGCGGCGATCTTCTCCTTTGCGTAGAGCCTCTGGGCTATGGGCCTTCCGCCCTTGAGACCCAGGGAATAGCCGATGACCCCGCCGGTTACCGACCCGGCCGTCGTGATGAACGCAAATACGAAACACAGGTACGCTTTCCCGGCGGCGGCGGCGGCCAGGCACATCGCGATAAGGAGCAAGTCGGGCGGAACAGGGAAAAGTATCGCCTCAGCCACGGCATTTGCGAACAGCACAAGCGGCGCCAGGGGCGTAGCGGCCCACTCCAAGACCCAGTTCTTTGCCGCCGACAGGAGATGCAAGGGATTCATATCCGTCTGATTCCTCGTATTTCACAAGTAGACTGCCCCTAAGGATATTACGTATCGCCCGGCGCGTTGCAAGGTACTCTCTGCCCCTTTCACCACAAGGCACCCAGACACAGAGAAACACGACGTAGGGTGCGCCTTGGCGCACGCGGAATAGATATCGTAGGGGCGAGGCACGCCTCGCACGCGGAAGGTCAAGTGACTGCTACGGACAACGTCCGTGGCCCCCCACAGCAGGAAGGGGGCGAAGCCCCCCCAGTGCCACAACGCAGGGGGTGCAACTGTCGCTATCGGCGTTTGCCCCCGCACTGCTTGTTTCTATAATGGCCAACGTTGTCTGTTTGAGGCAATCCAGAAAACCCATGGAGGACAAAATGAAACCTGTAACGTACGCAATCGTGGGCGCGGGCGACCGCGGCCAAACTTACGCTTCCTATGCAGCCTCATTCCCCGAAGAGGCCAGGGTCGTGGCGGTGGCCGAGCCGACCGCAGCCCGCCGGGACAGGATACTCGCCCAGCACGATGTCCCCGCCGAGAACGTCTTTTCCGACTGGAGGGAGCTTGCCGACAGGGAACGCCTTGCCGACGCGGTCCTCATATGCACCCAGGACCGGATGCACACCGAGCCGGCGCTTGCCTTCGCCGAGAAGGACTACCATATCCTTCTGGAAAAACCGATGGCCCCGACCGCCGACGAGTGCAGGGCGATTGTAAAGGCCGTCAAGGATGCGGGGGTCGTCTTTGCCGTCGGGCACGTGATGAGGTACTCGGCCTACTGGCGCAGGATGAAGGCCCTTATCGACGAAGGGGCAATCGGCGAGGTGGTCGCGATCCAGCACCTCGAGCCGGTCGGCTACTGGCACCAGGCTCACTCGTTCGTCCGCGGCGCGTGGCGCAACTCCGAAAAGTCCTCCTTTATGCTCCTGGCCAAGTCCTGCCACGACATCGACATCCTCAGATTCCTCGTGGGAAAGCCCTGCGCGGCGGTCTCGTCCTTCGGGTCGCTTGCGCATTTCCGCAGGGAGAAAAAGCCCGATGGCGCCGGCGACCGCTGCGTGGACTGTACCTACGAACCGAAGTGCCCCTATAGCGCCAAAAAGATTTATCTCACCGGCGAGACCGACTGGCCTGTGAGCTCGATCACCGACGACCTCACCCCCGAAGGCATACTCAAGGCCGTCGAGGAGGGCCCCTACGGGCGTTGCGTGTACGAGTGCGACAACGACGTCGTGGACCACCAGGTGGTCAACCTGCTGTACGAAGGCGGCGTGACGGCGTCGTTCACGATGTGCGCCTTCAACCCTATGATAGGCCGCCAGACGAGAGTGATGGGCACGCGCGGCGAGATAACCGGCGACCGTCACACGTTCCGGCTCTTTGATTTCCTCACCGATGAGACGGAGAAATTCGACCCTGAGGAGAAGTTCGCCGAGACCGGCCACGGCGGGGGCGATTTCGGCATAATGGCGGATTTTGTCGCCGCCGTCAGCGCGGGCGACCCCTCGATGATAGCCACCGGCGCCGACGAGACGCTTGAGAGCCACCTAACCGTCTTCGCAGCAGAGGCGGCAAGGCTTACCGACACCGTCGTTAAGATGGAAGAATACCACAAAGAATAGCGCCGCCTCGTATGTGCCGCTATGGGGGATCATGTTCCGCGCGCGGCAAGCCGCGCCCGCGGAAGGTCAGATGATTGTCGCAGACAACGTCTGCGGCCCCCGTAGCAAAGAGGCGGCGAAGCCCCCCTCCCCGTTGGTATTGAAAAGATTTGATCCCACGCAGAATGGCTTGCGAAGTTCTACAAAACCGCGAAAACCTCGATGCCGAGCATCCTGAGGGCCGCCGTGGTGACGCCGCAGCCGGGGGCCGGCTCGAAGTCGATGTTCGTTATGGCGACGCCGCACGAGGGGCTCTTTTCCTTGAGTATTGCAAAGCGCGCGCCGGTCATTCGCGCCAGGTTCACCGTCTCGCGCGCCCCTCGCAGGAACTGCTCGGTGACGTTTCGGCCGGCTTCGTTTACGACCTTGGCCAGGCCCTCCAGAACCGCCTCGCCGTCGCCTCCCGAAAGCGACGATTTCACCCTCGGCGTGGCAAGCCCTCCGAGCTGCTCGGGGCACACCGGTATGAGGCGCCTTGTGCGCATCAGCGCCACAACCTGGTCATCCGGGCGGGTGTCGCCGTCGTAGCGGGTCCGAAGGCCGACAAGGCAGGTGCTCACAAGTATGGGTGAGTCGCCCGCCCGCTTGAGAAATTCTTCAAGGGTCCCCTGCATCGACCTATGCCCCCTTCGTAAACCAACGCCGACAAAATCGCCCGCGTACCCCCTTAATCGCGTCGCACGACATTATACAACACAAGAGGGGCTCGGGTAAAATGGGAAATCAAAGCCCTGTCTGCGGTAATCTTTCGGACTGGCCGGGGTACCCGGCGCCTCGGCGTTCGACCTTGTCGGCCTGCCGGCGCACCGGGTAATTGTCCCAAGGAATGTGTTCAGCAACGTAGAGTGCGGCTTGCCGCACACGGAATACTTACACGGCGGGGCAAGACCCGCCGTGGCACACACATCACCCGTAGGGGCGCTGCTTGCCGCGCCCGCGGAAGGTCAGAGGATTGCCGCGCGCAACGCGCGCGGCCCCCTTAGCAAAAAGGGGGCGAAGCCCTCCCCCACTGGTGGGCAAGCCACCAGTGCCACACAGTGTCGCGGAAGGTCAGATGACTGCCACGGACAACGTCCGTGGCCCCCATAGCAAAAAGGGGGCGAAGCCCTCCGGGGCGGTCTTGCGCCAGGGGCCGCATTGCGGGATAATCGAAACCGGAGGCTGTGATGGGGGCGAAACAAAGAGTTCTTTTCGGGACTTCCGGATGGTCTTACGAGGACTGGAAGGGGACGTTTTATCCTCGCAAGGCCCCCGGCAAGTTCGATTACTTAGGATTTGCCGCGCGGTATTTCGACGCTCTTGAGATAAACTCCACGTTTTACCGGCCGCCGAGCCCACGGACGGCGGCGTCCTGGGTGCGCCGGACGGCCGACAGGGAGGGTTTCGAGTTTACGGCCAAGCTCCACCAGCGCTTCACACACCAGCGCAGCCAGCCGTGGACGAAGGCCGACGCGGACGTCTTCAAGAGCGGCATAGATCCCTTGGCTGAGGCTGGGAAGCTCGGCGGGCTGCTGATGCAGTTTCCCTGGAGCTTCCGGAACACCTCCGGGCACCGCAAGTGGCTTGAAGCCGTAATCGCCGAGTTCAGGGAATACCCGCTGTTCTTGGAGGTGAGGCACAAGTCCTGGCAGGATCCGGAGATCCTGAGTTATCTGGGTGACGCCGAGGTGGGCCTTGTGGACGTCGATCAGCCGCTTTTCCCCGGCTCGCTCGAGCCTGGCGGCAGGGTCACTGCGGCAAGAGGCTACGTGCGGCTCCACGGGAGGAACCGGGCGAACTGGTTCAGGAAAGACGTCGGCCGCGACGCCCGCTACGACTACCTCTACAGCGAGGATGAACTGAAACACTGGGTGGAGAGAATCCGCTCGCTCGCAAAGGAAACGCAGAAGGTGTTCGTCTTCAACAACAACCACTACCAGGCCCAGGCCGCGGCGAATTCCCTGGAACTGAAAAGCCTCCTCACCGGAGAAAGGCTTCCCCTGCCGGGGGACCTCCTGCGGACCTACCCGCGCCTTGAACAAATCGGCAAAACGACAGGCATCGGGGAAACGCAGGGCCGGCTCCTCTGAGACACCATCGCCGGGATGACGCCTGGCGCCGCCGGGCGCTTCAGCTTCCGAAGTCTATCTGCACCTTCAGAGAGGTCGCGGGAGGGGCGGCGGCGTATTCGAAGGCTTCCACGCTTTTCTCGAACGAGAACGTGTCGGTGATGAGTTTCCCGACGTCAATCCGACCGCTTGTCAGGAGCTCGACGGCCCGGTCGTAGACGTTCGCGTAGCGAAAGACCGTTTCGATGCGCGCCTCCTTAGCGGCAAGTGCCACGACGTCGAACGGCACTTTCTCGTTGGGCATACCGACAAGGACGATGCATCCCCCGGGGCGAAGCGGCTCGACAACTGCAGCGGCGGCAGCGGCGTTTCCGCTTGCCTCGAAGACGATGTCCGCGCCCCAGCCTGCGGTCATCTCCATTGTGACCTCGGCGAGGTTTTCCTTACCGGCGTTGACCGGCGTAATCGCGCCGAGCCCGGCGGCAAGGTCGAGCCTTTCCTGGACGACGTCACAGATGATGACGCGCCCGCAGCCGCCGGCAAGCGCCGAGAGCGCCGTTACCGTTCCGATCGTGCCGGCGCCGACGACGACTGCGACGTCTCCGGGCCTTATGCGCGCCTTCGTCGCGGCGTGAAGACCGACCGCCAATGGTTCAACCATAGCGCCCCAGGCAAGCGAGACGTTTTCGGGGAGCCTGTACGTGAAGGCCGCCGGATGCACCACCGACTCCCGCAGGCACCCGTGAACAGGCGGCGTCGCCCAGAAGGTGACCGCCGGGTCGAGGTTATAGAGACCGAGACGGGAGGCCCTGCTGTCCATATCGGGTATCCCCGGCTCCATACAGACCCGGTCGCCGACGCCGAGCCCCTCCACCTGGCCGCCTACCTCAACAACAATGCCTGCCCCTTCGTGCCCCAGGACCATCGGCTCCCTGACGACAAACGGCCCGATGCCCCCGTCCGTGTAGTAGTGGACGTCGCTGCCGCATATGCCTACGACTCCCATAGCAATGCGGACGTCACTGGGGCCGAGCGTCTCGTCGATTTCAATCTCGCGCAGCGTCAGGACGCGCTGCCTTTCGAGGACAAGCGCCTTCATGATGGGTTCTCCTTTGTCAGGGAATGCCCAGGGGCGCCCAAACCGGTCATCTCGTGCCTCTCAGGTGGCTGAAGGCGTCTATCGGCTTGGAAAGCTCGCCTCGGATCTTGGTTATGTACCACTTGTGCCGGCGCTTCTTGAGGTCGAAGAAGACGCGAATGGGTTTTTTCTCGGTCTTGGAGGCGGGAGCGCCGAGCTTCGTCGTGAGGGCCTGGAGGCCGAGGATGTCCTGAGGGGTGAATTCCACCGTGACGGTGGCGGTGTCTTCCTTTGTGTCGTCGTTCTTGACGGTGAAGGTCTCGAAGTGGAAGAGCAGAAAGGCGGTCGCCGCCGCCTTGCCGTACTTCTTCTCTTCGAAAAGGTAGGTCGGATCCTTGAGGCCGTACTTCTCGAAGAGGCCCTTCGCCTCTTTTCCGGCCTGCTCTTCGGGTTTCTTCTTGAGCTCTTTTATGTCAGCCTTGATCTTTTGCTGCCGTTTTTCGCTCCACATAAAGGTGCCGATCTTCGAGATCGTATCCATATAGGCCCGAACGGCCCTCACAGGCGTGCCCTGGTCGCCGGCCTCGGCCTTTTTCCTGTCCGAGGCGCTCTTCCACCAGATGCCGCCGGCCACCACGAGCCCTATCGCGACAACGACAATGAGTTTTCTCACCGCTTCGCCTCCCTGAGCAAGAGCCCCCCGCCGACCGGCTGCGGATGTGCCCCTGTAACAAGCTAGTAGAAGGCATCATGTCCGCATTGTCAAGGATTTCCTGCCCGAAAACGCAAACCCGCGGCAAGTACAGCAAAAGGTCGTGCCTTGACAGCGGCATCACCTGGGCTATATATGAACTTGGTGCCGCCCGTTGTCGACGGACGCTTGTCGCGTTCTCCAACCGGCGCATATCTCGGCCCATATCCGGCCGGAAGCACTAAGGAGCCGACTATGACGCAATGGACATTGCTTGTAGGTATCGCTGTTCTAATCACCGCAGGGATGCCGCTTTGGGCGAGTGTCCGAAGGGGTGCGCCGGTCGCAAATAGGCCGCCGCCGCTTAGGAATCTTTACGTCTCGACGCGCGGAGACGATAAAAACGACGGCCTCTCGCCCGAGATCCCCTTTCGAACGATAAGCCGTGCGGCTGACGTCGTCGAGCCCGGCGACCTGGTTCACGTCGCCGGCGGAACATACTTCGAACACGTCCACCTCACTCGGCCCGGAACCGCCGAGCACCCAATCGTCTTTCGCGCCGAAGCAGGCGAGACGGCCCTTGTCACATTCGGACAGAAACTTCCCGGCTGGCGCAAGGTCGAAGGTTCACGCTTTGTCTATGCCTTATCATACGACCACCCGCCGGTCTACGTGTGGGAGGACCGCAGCGTCACGCGCTATGTCGGTATCAAAAATGCTCATATGCTCGACGAGCTGCCCGGCTCGTATCTCTTCGACCGCACCGAGCGGCGGCTTTACGTTCACCCGCTGCGGGGTCTCTCGCCCGAAGACGCGCGAATCATCGTCGTCCCGGCAACTGACGAGAGCTCCCGGTCGGTGGACCTCGACCAGGAGTCACCCAACATGCACGACGGCGGATTCCTGCACCGCGCGCCGCACAACCGCGTCGAGGGCTTTACAATCGCCTATCAGCCGGTCGGCGTGGACATCCGGGCCGACTTCTGTGAGGTCGCAAATAACGTCGTCTACGGATGCCTCGGCGGGATCACCCTTCGCCACGGCAACGACTGCGTCATCGAAGACAACATCTCTTTCCGCAACGATTCGCACGGGATCGTCGCCGGACGGGGCAGCCGCGTCATAGTGCGCAACAACCAATCCCGGGACAACGGCCCGGCGGGCCCCTTTGCCAAGCTCTACCCACCGTACGGTATGCCCAAGGACATCGCCGTCTACGGCCTCTGCACCGACATATCCTTCACGGGAAACACCATCATTATGAGAAGCGGCGACCTCGGCTGGCGCTACAAGTCCCCCGCCGGAAAAATCGTCACGACCCACAACGTGATTGTCGGCGGCTCGCCGCATATGATGTGGGGCGACGAGGCCGACTACTCTTTCAATACTGTAATCGGCGGAGTCCTCTGGTCGCGCCAGGAGCCACGCGAAGAGATTACGCCCGAGGTCGCCCGGAAACACAACGCCGTCGCTATGAATAACATCTTTCTGGAAAAGGGCCTACAAGCGGACTCCGGCTTCGCAGACGCCGCCCGGCACGACTATCGCCTGCGCCTCGACAGCCCCTTTGTCGGATCGGGCGCCTTCCCCGAGCCCGTGGCTCTTCGCTACGTCTCGCCCGAAGGCGATGACTCGGCCGACGGACGCACACCGAAGACGGCGTGGAAGACGCTGACGAAGGCCGCCGCCGAGGCCGACCCCGGCGACACCGTCTACGTCCTTGCCGGAACGTACGCCGAGAGTGTCACCATCTCCACACAGGCGGCTGCCGAACTGCCGCTTGTCTTCAGGACATACGGCCGCGGGAGCGTTGTCTTAGACGGCGGGGACCGGCTTGAGAGCGGATTGGTATTGACGGACGCTCAAGGCGTGACGCTCGACGGCTTCATCCTGCGCGGCTACACCGGCGCGGCGGTGCGCATCGAGCGAAGCCGAGATATCGGGCTCGCCGAGACGGTCGTGGACGACGCAGCAACGGCGGTTTCGGTCCGCGACTGTAACGACGTCCGGCTGCTCAACTGCACGCTTCTGGACTGCGACAAGGCGGTGGAAGCACGCGGCGGCGAGGGGAAGGTGACAATCCGCAACACGCTCCTGGCGGGCTTCAGAGAGGCCGGCTTGGACCTTGACCGGGCGGCCGCGCAGGGCCTTGTGAGCGAACGCAACGCATTTGCCCCTGCCGCGACCGCCGTCGTCGGCATCCTCGCCGGCCGGTCGGCGGCATCGGTTGAGAACTGGACGGCGCTGGCGGCGGAGGCTCACCAGAGCCTTCTTGTGACGGCCGAGGTCAGTGCCCCTGACTATCTCTTGCCGATCGGGTCGAAGCTTGCCTTTCGGGGCCTGCAGCACAAGCCGATTGGCGCACGCGGCGGCGACGACGACGAGAGCCCCGTGGTTATCGAGGGATTCAAGACCGCCTCCATCCTGCCCGAGCAGGCCGTCCTCACCTGGAGCACACCGTTTGACTACGCGGCCGCGAGGCTTACCTGGGAAGGCCCGCAAGGCGCGCAGGGTTCCGTTGACGCCGAGCAGGACGAGACCTTGAAGCGCGTCCGGATGGCGGGGCGCATCACGAATCTGGCCCCCGGAGGGACATACCGCGTGACGCTAAAGGTTTCGGCGGGTGATGTACGAAGCGGTCAAGCCGAGCTTTCCTTCGAGACGCCTGAGACGCTACGCGCCCCTGCCATGCTTCACGTTGCGGTGGACGGAAAGGACGAAAACGACGGCACCGCGCCGGAGAGCGCCCTGAGAACGCTTGCGGCGGCCTCGCTGCGGGCGGTTCCAGGCGATACGGTTCTTGTCCACCCTGGCGTTTACGCGGAAAAACTGCGCCTGTGGTGCGGCGGACTCTCCAAGGAAAAGCCGCTGACATT
Source organism: Planctomycetota bacterium (assembly GCA_021160625.1). Lineage (GTDB taxonomy): Bacteria > Planctomycetota > DG-23 > SLPQ01 > SLPQ01 > JAGHCE01. The sequence goes on from JAGHCE010000020.1 coordinate 10,563, forward strand.
CCGCAGCACCGAGCGCGGCGAGGCCGTCATAGACCTGGGCCGCGTCCTGCCGGGAGCCATCGCTGTCGAGAATCTCTCCCACATCGTTATTGACGGTTTCAGGATAAAGGGCGTGTGGTACGCAGGCGCTACCGCCGTCGGCCTGAAGGACGTCACCGACGTCTGGTTCACGCACAACTTTTTCGAGCCGCCGGAGCATGAAGAGTCGTCATCGACGCTTCTGGATCTCGTCGACTGCCGCGACGTCGTCATTGCCCGAAACTCTTTCGTTCGCGGCTTCAATGGCATTATCGCCACAGGCTGCGACCATATGGTGATAGATCATAACACTTTCTACACCGGCGGCGTGAACGCCGTCATCTTCGACGGAAACCGGCAGGCACACCTGCGGATTACAAACAACATTTTTGCCGACGTTATGGTCCCGAAGAAGGGCAACCCGGCCGTCGCCGTCTATCGGCAGTCGCCGCACCTCGTGTGCGACTACAACCTGTACTGGCGCGACAAGTCGCCGATGATGGGGCTCTTTTCGTTCCGCCGCAGGGAGGACGAAACGCCTATCTCCTGGCGCGACAACCCGAAGACAATCGAGGACGTGCGCGAGCGCTGGAGCGTGGAGGAGCACGGCGAGTTCGGAGACCCTCTGTTCGTGGACGCAGACAACGGCGACTTCCGCCTCCAGCCCGGCTCAGCGGCTCTCGGCATGGCCGACGACGGCAGCGCCGTTGGAGCGATGCCCGCCGAGTAGAAAAGCCAAGGCCCCGGCCAGGCGTCGCCTCTTCGGGATGGTTTTCTAAAGGACCTCGCGCGCAGCTTTTCTAATCTTCTTTATTAGCGCGGCGACGGCAGATGCTCTAAGTGTCGGAGCCGTCCCGAAAAAGACCGTCCGCGACAGGATGTCAAGCGACTTGGCACACATCTTCTTCGTGTACTTTTTCCGGCAGTCCTTGTTTTCTTTCAGCTTGAATGGGTCAAGCGCCGGATGGTGCGCCCCTTTGTGGCCCAGCACAGGGTCCCACTCGGTGTAGACATGCCGCCCGGTTTTGGATGCGACCGTCCCGTTAATCTTCTTCGCAAATGCGTCCGCCTGCGCCGCTGTTGGCAGCGTGTACATAACGTGGGTTCCGCATTCCCAGTCGAGGCTGTTTGCCCGTATAGGTGCGAGCGCCGTGTCGGCCGTCTCCTCCAGTATCCGCTTCTTCTGCGCCCTCATCGTCTTTATGAGCCCAGGCAGACGCCCGAATTGCACGTTAAGCACCGCACCGGCAATTTCCGACGCCCTCGCGCCATTAGCGGCAAATGGCTCAAGGTCGGGGTCGCGCCCGTCCCAGTAAAACCGGAAACAATCTATCATTATCGAGCCGCGCTCGTACGCTTTCTTAGAGTTGGTCGCAAACGCTCCTCCCTCGCCCGCCGAGATATTCTTATAGTAGTTGAAACTGAATGCCCCCGCGTGCCCGATGGCCCCGAGCATCTTGCCCTTGTACGCGCCGCCCACGCTCTGGCATGCGTCTTCGGCCACGAGCAGTTTGCGCTTCTTGGCGATCTTCATAATCGCGTTCATGTCGCAGGGAAGGCCCCACATGTGCACGGGAATGACCGCCTTCGTGCGTGGCCCGATTGCCGCCTCCACCGCTTTAGGGTCGATCGTAATCGTGTCGTCGATGTCCACTATTATCGGGATCGCACCGGCGGCCAGCACCGAGATGGCAGTCGCCATGTACGTGCATGCCGGTACAATGACCTCGTCTCCCGGCCCTACGCCCAACCCCACCAGCGCCGCTGTGAGCGCCATTGTCCCGCTTGCCGTCTGCACGACGTGCTTTGCTCCCACGAACTTCGCGTAACGCTTCTCAAACCTCTCGCACTCGGTTCCGACACCGTACCGGAAAAGTTTTTTCCGCATCAGAACCTTGCGAACCGCCTGTACTTCTTTTTCGCCGATTGTGTACATCTATTCTCCTTTCCGTTGCCGGAGGATGTGCCTGGCGATGCCCTCGAATGTATCAATCCAGAAGGGTGATCCAGGCGCCCTTATTTCGGTGCAGAATGCGTCGAATTCGCTTGCGGTGAGCGTCTGCGGTCCGGGCTCCTTGCCCACTTCGTGACACAGGAATACCAGCCACCGCCCTTCGGCCGCTGCCTTCTCCGCGTGCCGAAGCATGTCCTCCACGGGCGCACTGTCGACGCTCACCGCCGCCACGTCGGCAAGGTCTACACCAAAAGGGTCGTTGGCCGTCATCTCGAACGCGCTTCTTGCCGCGACGAACCGCTCGGACACAAGCGGCATGTAACTCTTGCGCTCCGCCCCCCTGCCCACGAATTTCTGTCCGCACGGATACGCACACGTCACAGGCTCGACGCCCAGTTTCGATCGTATGTAGTCGCTGGCCTCTTCGATATCCCGCATGATGCCTTCAAGCGTGTAGTTCTCCAGCGCGTTTTCCCTGGACCATGAGAAGGTTTCGCTGCACGGATGCGTCATGGTGTGGTTGCCGATTTCATGCCCCTTTCCCACCACTTCACGCCAGTCGCCAAGACGCGGCTCGACGGCGGCGGGCGATACGTAGAAGGTCGCCGGGACGGCATGTCTGTCGAGTATCGGCAGTCCGACATCAAGTTGAGACGCACGCGCGTCGTCAAATGTCAGGCTGAGCGCAGCCGTCTTGCCTTCCGGCCACTTGAAATGCCCCATTCTGCACCCATCCCTTTTCTTGACTGTACTCAGCCTTCCCTGACCATTCGAAACATCTCCAGGACATTTTCGATCGGAACGCCGGCCTGGACATTGTGAATCGCATTGGCCACAAAGCCGCCGTCCGCGCCGAATATCTCCAGCCGCTCGGCGACCTCGGCGGCGACTTCCTCTTTTGTGCCGAAGGGAAGCGTGTGCTGGGTGTCCACGAGGCCCCCCCAGAAGACGATATCCTTTCCAAACTTTTCTTTGAGCAGCTTCGGGTCCATCCCGGCGGCGCTCGTCTGCACGGGGTTCAGGATGTCAAACCCCGCATCGATAAACGACGGCACCAGAGGCGCCACCGCCCCGCAGCTGTGGATAAACGTCTTCCACGTCGTGTACTTGTGAATCCAGTCGTTTATCCTCTTGCTGAACGGCAGAAAAAGGTCGCGGTAGGCATCAGGCGAGATGAAGGGGCCGTTTTGAGCTCCGAAATCCGTCGACGACGTGACGATGACGCTGAGCCTCTCGCCGACGGCCTCGTGGATGAGCGCAAGGTTCCCAAGCGCTATCTCGCACTGCCTCTCGAAGACCTCCCGGACGTAGTCGTGCCGGATAATCGTGCTCATATACCACTCGGCAACGTCCCGGATGCCTTTCGGGTGCGCAAGCCACGGCGCCGGAACCAGCGCCACGTCCCCGAAGGTCATACCCCCGAACTGCCCAACGATCGCGTAGTCGGTCTCGTCGTAGAGCCGTTTGACCTTCTCACGCAGCACTTCGAGCTCCTCGTCCGGCAGCCTTGTGAACTCTTCGAGGTTGTCCTCGACGTTCAAGTTCGCATCGTCGATGGGAGCCTGTCTGGGGATGGCATCGAAGTAGAATCCGCCCTTCGGCATCCTCGCGCTCGGCGGCAGCGACTTGTCACCCTGCGGGTACTGCAATATGTCGCCGTTTTCGTCCGGCTCGATGTTGAAATTGCCCGGCACCAGCACCGGCGTGCCGTCGAAAGTGACCCAGGGCTCCCAGCTCTCGCTTCTGAAGCCGAACATCGTCCCCCTCGTCCCCATGCGGACCGTGTCCACGCCGAGCGCAGCCCTCAGGTCGTCGCCGACCTCGCCGAGCATCTGGTAGGGCCCCGAGACCTTCACCGGCGTGCCTGCCTCGTCGAGGCCCAGGGCCTGCCGCAGTCCGGCTATAATGCTTACGTGCGCGCCCGTTACCGACGTCGCCCCCAGGTCTATCGGCACCCGGTCCGGCTCGCTGTGTGCCAGTGCCGCTTCCACGCGCTCGCGTGAATTCATTTTCACCTCCGGTGTTCCCCAACTGCTGCAGTGCCCGCTGCCTGTTGCGATATGCCCCACCTGGGGCGGTCCAGTGAGTTCTTTGAAGCTTTCAGTTCCTCGGAAAGGCCCTTTCTCTCTGCCCAGTTACACACACATTGCCGGAAATGTCCATTCCCGCTGCACCATTTGAGGTCAGCGGCCATTTCGATTGTCCCGAATCGCTCAAGGGCAAGCCTGAGCGGCAAAAAGTCGCGCCCCCGGCCGATGTAAGACCTGTAGTTGCGCGCGACTTCCTCCAGGTCGGTCTCACTGAGAAACTCGTCAACCGCCCGGCGCGCCTCGGCGGTGCCGATCATCTCAAGACTCATCGCCGCCTCCTGCGCGGCATACTTGTCGCCGCTGTGAAGAATTTGCACAAGGGGCCAGACGGCGTCTTCGCCCATCCTCGCCAGCGCCTCCATTGCCCCCAGGCGCATCAGGTTAGGCCTTTGATCATCCGCTGCGATGCTTATCAGGCGCGCTATGACTATGCGGGACTCTGTCGCGGCGAGTTTCTCTACGGCGGCCCGGCGGACCTGGGAATCTTCATTTCCCAGGTCATCAGTAAGGGCGTTCAGGCGCACACCGAGGACAGCCATATACACCATCGCCGCGACAAGCACGGCGAGGACCGCCAGCATCGCAAAGAGCCATTTTCTCCTGCGAAGTAACCCCGGCAACGTCGTCTCCTTATCCACCTGCAAGCCCCGCCGTGGCACACATACCAGCCGTAGGGGCGCTGCTTGCCGCGCCCGCAGAAGGTCAGCCGCGTGCGCCAAGGCGCACCCTACGCAGCCGCCGGTACCGCGTTGTTGTGCAGGGGCGGCTACTTGAGCGTGATTTCCCCCACGTCGTACCATCCGTCATTGCGGGCCCCGTCGATGGCGATTTTGACGCGTGGCACGCCGGCGGCATCCGTTATGCCCACGAGAAGGCGGTAGACACCCGGCTGGAGCGTTTGCGGCAGGCGCCAGTCGGCGTGGATAGTGAAGGCGCCGGGGAGCCGGCCGCGGACCGTGCAGGAGGAGAACGTCTTCGACCAGGCGAGGTTACCGGAGGAGTCGGCGAGGGCGAGGGCCGGGTGGAAATCGTAGTAACAGGGGGCCACGCCGATGTTTTCCCATTCTATCGCAGCCGCAAGCGTGCCGCCGGGGGCAATCTCAGTAGGGAGTGTCACCGACCGCACGACGAAACGATAGCCGACCTTGAGGAGGAACTTCCTGACCTTGGGCAGGAGCTCGGCCGGTACTGGTCTGGACTTATTGTTGATGAAAGTGGCGTGGTGGTCGAGGGCCCACTTGAGGATATGGTCGATGTCCCAGCCGTCTTTTACCCACTTGCGCATATCCCAGCAGGTCTCAAGCGCTACGGGGGCCCTCTTCCAGAGGTCCTCGACGCCGGCCTTCTCGATATTCTGCGGGTACATATTGCGCATATGGCACCAGTTTTCGGAGTAGCCCCCCATATCGCCCCAGCAGTCAACGCGCCAGCCCATCGCCAGCCCGGCCGCGTGCACCATCCCAGGGGTGTAATCGAGCTGCATCACGAGCGGCGTGTCGGGGAAGGCGGCCTTCCAGGCATCGATAATCCGGAGGGCGTTTTCCTCGGTGGGCATCGCCAGGCCGCCTGTGTCCGACATATGCCATTCGCCCCACAGGCCGATACTCCCGATGTCGACAAGGCATACACCGGGGTGGGCGTTGTACCTTCCCCCGAGGACCTTTATGAAGGCCAGGTGTTTTTCGAGGAAGACGGGGTCGTTGAAATCGGGGCTCTTGAAGGAGCCGTGCTGCCCGTGCTTGAACGTATGTATCCTGCAGCCGAGTCCTTCGAGGTACGAAGGGGAAAACGTCCGCCGTGGGTTGGTGCCCGTTGTCATTACGCGAAATGCCAGGGTCTGGCCCGAGCGGGACGCCTTTTCGATATCGCCGTCGAGCACGGACCAGTCGTAGCGCCCGTCGCCCTTTTCGAAATCAGCCCAGTAATAGCGGATGTAGAAAACGCTCGACGGCAGGCCAGCGAGATTGGGGTCCTTGTCTGCGGCCTTGTAGAACGTCTGCCAGCCCATACCCGGGTTGGCGAACAGTTCGTCCGTCTCGGCGGGCCTGAACGACAACATCCGGGCGGCCTGCGGCGGGGCGTCTTCGGCGCGCGGCGGGTTTTCGCGGGAGGCAGGGGCCGTTTCGTTGTCGTGCGCCGCCGCCACCCCTTCCGCGGTGACGCTTTCAGGCCTTACCGGCGGACCAAACAGCTGCCCGACCAGATAGGAAATGAGGTAAAAACCCGCGGCAATCGCAACAATGGTGACAATCGTGCGGACAGCCTGCCCCTGGGTCTTTTCCATTTCGCGCCTCCTTTCAGGGCAACACAAAGCATAGTGCCGTTCCCGCCTCGTTTCAGCCGGGCCGACAGACAGTTTACCACGGGGATAGGTGTTATGCGAGTGGTATCCCACTGCTTTCGCCGGCTACGGTGTTGCGGGGATGGAGCCTGGTCCGGCAGGAAGAAGCTCCAAAAAAAACGCGGATTTTTTGAATGGATCTTCGATGTGTGGTATAATGCATTATGTTAAGTGCTATCGTCGGCGAGTCCGGCGGTTCGCAGAGGAGGGGCGAGTGTTTTTTCGCAGAGGCTGGGGATACCGGTGCGGAAAGGGGGTGATGGGCGAGCTTCCAATTGTGTTTGTCTGGGTGAAAAATTCCTCACAGAGGGGGAAAACGGAATGAAGGAAATGAAAATATTGGTAGTAGTTGCGTTGTTGCTGGCTTTTGCAGGGATTTCGCATGCTCTCGCCGACGAGGCGGGTGTGCTGGCCAAGATCGACGAGGCTACGAAGGCCGCAAAGGCCGACGCGGCCAAGGAAGCCCTGGATGCTGCAGGTGACCTGGTCGTCAAGGATATGGCCGATGGTGACGACTACTGCAAGGCTATGGGCCGGGCGGTCAAGGGCAGGGTATCCGCGCTGAAGACTCTCTATGTCGGTGACAAGAAGCCAAAGGGAACGGTAATCGAAGTCATCAAAATGCGCGTCACGGACCTCTACGGCGCGATCATACCGGTCGCCCAGGGGAAAAACAAAGACGCCGCCGCCTACATCAAGGCCAAGGCTGCCGGAGCCCCGGAAGAGGCCAAGGGCAGGCTCGAAGCCGCCGCCGCCGCGATTGCCAAGGGTGAGAATGCCGCCCAACAGCTGAAGGTCGGCATCGCCGTGTCAATGATCGGGAAGACCCAGGCTCTCATTGGGAGCAAGGACTACAAGGCCGCGGCCTTCTGGGCCAACGAGGCCTCAAGGTACATCAAGGCCGACGCCGCGACATTGACCGGCGAAAGGGCCATGCAGGTCAGCGAAGTAGGCGGCATCGCAAGGACGCTGTCTGAGGACCTCGCGAAAAGCATCCCGACCGAGCCCGAAGATATCGTTGAACTGATGGACAATATCCAGGAAATCTTCCTCGCCGAGAAGTAGTGCGTTTCACGCGTCGCCTGATCTCAGGCGGCACAGGTTACAAGACAAGGGGCGGCTCTTTTGCCGCCCCTTGTTCTTTTTACATACCGTACGCACGCGCCCTGCGGTGCCGCGCCGGGGTTCATGCGCGCCTTATCGCCCTGTCGGCGATATCGCTGCGGAAATGGGCTCCGTCGAAGTGTATGCGCCCGACGGCCTCATAGGCGCGTTCTTTCGCGGCGGCGATGGTATCCCCCAGGGCAGTCACGCCCAGAACACGGCCGCCGTTCGTGACGAGCTTGTCACCGGCAAGCGCCGTCCCGGCGTGGAAAACCTTGACGTCGCCGAGTGCCTCGGCCTCCTCGATGCCGGTTATCTCCTTGCCCTTTTCGTACTTGCCGGGGTAACCTCCTGATGCCATAACCACGCATACCGCCGGGCGCTCGTCCCACTCGATGGCGACGTCGGCCAGACTCCCGTCGATCACGGCCAGAATCGGCTCCATAATGTCGCTTTTCATCCGCATCAGGATGGGCTGCGTTTCCGGGTCGCCGAAGCGCACGTTGAACTCCAGAACCGAAGGCCCCTCCTCGGTAATCATAAGCCCCGCATAAAGAATCCCGCGATAGGGGCACCCGTTGCGATTTGACGCATAGGCCACGGGGACGAGGACATCGCGCTCTACCTGCCGCATAACGCGGTCGGTGACGACGGGGGCGGGCGAGTATGCGCCCATTCCGCCGGTGTTGGGGCCCTTGTCGCCATCGAAGGCCCTCTTGTGGTCCTGGCTCGATTCGAGGCTGAAGATTGCGTGCCCGTCCACGAATGCCAGGATGGAGGCTTCCTCGCCTGTGAGGCACTCCTCGATGATGACGCTGTCGCCGGCAGTGCCAAAGATACGCTCCTTCATAACGACGTCGATGGCCTCGTGCGCCTCTTCGATGGTCTTGCAGACGTAGACACCCTTGCCGGCGGCCAGGCCGCTGGCCTTTATGACTATGGGGGCGCCGGTCACCTCGGCGTAGTCCTTGGCGGCGGAGAGGTCGCTTAGAATCTTGAAGCGCGCGGTGGGAATCCCGGCGCTTTTCATAAGCATCTTCGAGTACGCCTTCGACCCTTCGAGATTGGCCGCGTGCTGCCTGGGCCCGAAGATTTTCAGGCCTTCCTCCTGGAACTTGTCGACGATCCCGGCGACAAGCGGCACCTCGGGGCCCACCACGGTAAGGTCAATCCCGGAGTCCTTCGCAAATCCAAGAAGCGAGGCGACGTCCCCGGCGGCGATGTCGATCGCTTCGGCCTCCTCGGCGATGCCGGCGTTACCCGGCGCCGAATACACCTTGCTGACGAGGGGGGACCGGGCTATCTTCCAGACGAGGGCGTGCTCACGCCCTCCACCTCCAACCACCAGGACCTTCATCCAAGTGCTCCTTACGCTCCTTAGAAGAATGCCGCGCGGCCGCGGCTTCGTCTACTTCGCATCCTTGAGTTTCGCCTCTATGGCCTGTGCAACCGCCTCCGGGTCGATCCCGAGACGCCTCAATACCTCGTCGGGTTTGCCGGAGTCGGCGTATCGCGTAACTCCGAACCTGACAAACCGCACCGCAAGCCCCTCTTCGGCCAAAAACTCCGCAACGACCGCTCCCAGGCCCGTGCGGACGTTGTGGTCCTCGTATGTCGCCACCACCTTCGCCCCGGCGGCCTTTCGCAGGACGTCCCGGTCGGGCACCGCCGGCGACGACATATTGACCACCGCCGCCCGGATACCCTTCTGGGCGAGTATCTCCCGAACCTCGATCGCCCTGGGCAGCATCGGCCCCATCGCGACGATGGAGACATCTGTCCCCTCGCGCACGAACGCGGCCTTGCCGTATTCAAATTCGTAGCCGTCGGCAAAAAACGGCGCACCATCCTCGCCGGTTACCGGCAGCATTTTCGTGCGCCCCATCGCGATGAGGAAGTTGCCCTCGTGGGCCGCGGCCCAGCGCACGGCGCGGTCGGTCTCGTTCGGGTCGGCCGGGACGATGACGTGAAAACCGAAGAGGCTCCTGAAGTTGCCCAGGTAATCGATGCACTGGTGGGTCTTGCCGTCCTCGCCGACGTTCGTGCCGCAGTGGGTGACCACAACCTTGAGGTTCGTGTGGTTGATGTCGTTGAGGCGGTGCTGGTTGAAAGCCTCGTCGGTGCCGAATACGCCAAAGTCCGCCCAGAAGGTAAGTATGCCCTGGGTCGATACCGCTCCGGCCATCGTCGCCGTGTGGTGCTCGGTGATGCCCGACTGGATGAAGCTCTGCGGCTCGACCTCGGCGAACCACGTCGTGCGGACCGACGAGGCAAGGTCGCAGTCGAAAACCGCCATCCGGGCGCCGCGGCCGTCCTTGTTGACCTCGGCCAAGTCGCGAAGGGCATTGCCGAACGCGCCTCGGTTGTCGGTTTTCTCGTCGACACCGTAGGTGTGCGGCTTGCCGGTCCTGACCTTGATGGCGGGCAGGTGGGGCTCGACGTGCGTGCCGGGGACGAAGGCCGCACGCATCTTTTTGTACTTTTCGAGGTCGTTTTCGACGCCGAGTATCTCAAGCGCCCTGGTCAGGTCCTCCTCGGGAAGCGCCGCGCCGTGCCACTTTTCCGTGTTTTCCATAAACGCCACGCCCTTCGACATTACCGTCCGCGCGATAATGACGGCAGGCCCCTCGTCGCAGCAAACCGCCTCGCGAAGCGCCTCGTAGAGCTTGTCGAAGTCGTTGCCGTCGTCGATCTCTATAACGTGCCAGCCGGCGGCCCGGTACTGCGCGGCCACGTCCATCGGCATAACCTTGCGGGTGTCGCCTGATATCTGGAGATAGTTGCGGTCGACTATGGCCACCAGGTTGGCGAGATTGTACTTGGCCGCGAAACGCTCGGCCTCGACTACCTGCCCCTTTTGCTGCTCGCCGTCGCCCATCACGACGAAGACGTTGAAATCCTCTGCGAGAAGCCTCGAAGACAAAGCAAAGCCGCACCCGGCTGAGAGTCCTTGGCCGAGGTTGCCGCTTGACCACTCAACGCCGGGCACCGTCCTCTCGACGTGCCCCTCGAACAGGGATCCCGCCTGCCTGAAGTGCGCCACCGCCTCGTCGACGTTGACGAATCCCAACCTCCCCAGGACCGAATAGACGCCCGGCGACGTGTGCCCGTGGGAGACGACAATGCGGTCGCGGGCCGGGTCGTGAATCCTCCCCGGCGCCACGTCGGCCAAGCTCCACAATAACAGGAACGCCTCAAGAGACGACATCGACCCGCCGGGATGCCCGCAGCCGGCCAGCGTCGTCATTTTCAGGATGTCCCCACGGCACAGCCGCGCAAGCTCTACAAGCTCGGATTTCGTTTCCCCGGAAAGCCTCTCTGCCTTAAAACCCTTCTCATTCATCGTGTGCCCCTATAGAGTCTCAGTCAAATCCGCGACGACGTGGCCGGTCATTCTATGAAAGGCCGCCCCCCGCGTCAACGCCCGCATTGCAGGCAAGCCCAGTGCAGTGTGCGCCTTGCCGCACGGAAAACAGACTTGGGACGCGGCAAACGTAGGGCGCGGCTTGCCGCTGGCGAGGGATTGCAGGGGTACGCCGTGGCACACGCATCCGCCGTAGGGGCTAGGCACACCTCACCCGCGGAAGGTCAGGTGATTCCCGCAGACAACGTCCGCGAGCCCCCGCAACAGAAAGGGGTCGAAGACCCCCACTGGTGGACAAAATCGCCACGGCGCTCGCAAGCGGCCACCAGCGCCATAGTGCAGGAAGGGTGCGAAGCCTCCCCCCACAGCGAGAAAGGGTCAAAGCCCCTTACGGCAGGCGGGTCAAAGCTCCTTGAAAACCTCCACGCTGCTCGTAAACTGTGGAGACTCAAAACACAGGGAGTACGCCGTATGAAAAGAGCACTTCTGATTCTGGCGGTCGCCGTCCTCGCGGCGGGCTGCCATCCGAGGACCACCGGCACGCCGCGCATCACGTACAAGAGCATCGACCGCGAGGCGCTCCTGGCGGCGTACAACCGGAATGCGGCCGCGATACGTTCTCTTTCGGCCGAGCTTGATATGACGATCCACTACGTCGACAACAACAAGGCCGCCAGGCGCGGCGTGAAGGCCTGGCTCGACCTTGAGAAGCCGGCGCATCTCTCCCTCAGGCACGATGCCCTCGGCCGGGAGCTTTTCTACGTGCTCTCGGACGGGCGAGGCTTCTGGATCGCCCTTGACGGGGCCCTTTCGGGTGAGGGAGACGTCGTTTACACCGGCTCTCTTGATGCACTCAAAGGCAACGAGTACCTCCTGCGCCCCGACCGGCTCCTCGATAGCTTGAGCCTGCCTGCCCTGCCGCCTGCAGGCACGGCCGTGACCGTTTTCGAGGAACACCGGGACAAGTATATCTTTTCCTTTCTCGACGCATCGAGCGACCCCCGGCTCCTGGCGCGGGCGGTCTTCAGCCGTGTGGATCTCAGGCTCTGCGGGTACGAGATCTTCGACACGTCGAGCCGCCTGGCGCTCGGCGTCGACTACGCGAGCTACAAGAGCCTCCCGCAGGCGGAAGTCCCCTGCCTGCTCGGCATCTCCTGGCCCCTCGACGACGTCTCCGTTTCGGTGAAGGCCCGCCGCATCAAGATGGATCGAAAATTTTCCCCGAGGCTGTGGGAGTTCCGCTGGCGCTCTGGCGCACGAACGGTCAGCCTCACCGACCCCTCAACCGGGCCCACACTCGACGAAGACAAATAGCAATAAATATAACGATGGCAGACGAGAATATCCGCTTTACGCATTAGGCAGGGGCTTGCTTCACGCGGGGTAAACATCAGGTATTTGTCGCGTGGTCTAAAGTTTACCCGCTGTGGAGGGCCACCAGTGCCACACTGCCTTTGTAGGGGCGCTGGTTCACTTGTGCTCGATATCTCCTTGCTTGCGAGCGGGCGCAATAAATCGCGCCCCTACTACAAAAGGTCAGGCAACTCCCGCGCGCAACGCGCGCGGCCCCCGCAGCAAAGAGGGGGCGAAGAACCCTCCAGAAGGCCAGATGATCGCCGTAGGCAACGTCTGCGGCCCTCATAATAGCAAGGGGGGGGGCAAAGCCCTCCCCTCTTCAGGGTTTTTCGAGGGTGACCTCGACGCCGGGTGAGGGTTCGAGCGCGAGGAAGTTCACCGCGCCGGCTTGTTTGAGGGCCGGTTTCTGTTTTTCAGGGTCGAGCGAGAGGACGATAATCGTGCCGCCGCCGCCGGCGCCGGCGAGCTTGGCGGCAAGCGCCCCGTTTTCGAGCGCGGCCTCTATCATCGTGTTGTTGCGCTCGCCCGAGGGGCTTATGTGGTCCTGGATACGGTTGTTCTCGTTCATATAATCGGCAAGCGTCTCCCAGTCGCCCTCGACAAGAGCGCGCTTGGCCCTGCGCGCAAGGGCGCTTATCCTCTCGTAGCCCTCGATCACCTGCTTCTCGCCGTCGAGCCATCGCTCGCGGACCGGCAGGTGCACCTGGCCGGAGACGTGCTTTATCCCCGAGTGCGCCAGGAAGAAGGGAAGGCTGTTCACGTGCGGCTCCAGCGGCTCGATCGTCGCGTAGATTTCCTCGCCGAGCCTGCGGTAATTTTCCTTTTCGCGGAAGTCCATAAAGTTTATCCCGCCGAACACCGTCATATAGTGGTCCTGGTAACCGCAGTGAACCTTGAGGTAGTTGAGCTCTATTATCCGGACCATCTCCGCAAGGTAGTAGCGGCTGACGTCACACTTCTCCATCCGCAGGATCGCCGCCACGAGCGCCGATAGTATCGCCGTCGAACCGGAAAGCCCCCCCTGGATGGGTATCCTGGTCGTGATCGTGACGGCAATCTTCGCGTCGGTCATTTTGAAAAACTGCATCACCGCCCGCACGACGTCGAAGCGGTCGTTCTTGAGGAGGTAGTCCCTTGGCGTATGAAAGACGGTGGAGAGCTCACCGACCGTCACGCGCATCTCGTCGGCGTCCTCAATGACGACCTTCGCACGTTCCTTCAGGGTGCAAGAAATGACGCTGCCGCCGTAGCCGTCGGTGGGGTTTCCGACTATGCCGGCGCGCCCGGGGGCTGTGGCCGTTATCCGCATGCTGACAACCTACTCGGCCTGCAGGCCGCGGATGATGTGCTGGCGAACGATGTAACCGTACTTCTCGTCGTCCATCGCGAAGTCCACGAACGCCTTGAAGTACGACTCGAAATTGCCTATGTCGTAGCGCCGCTGGTCCTTTGCCAGACGCATACAATAGACCGGCTTTCCCCAGTTGAGAAGTATCTGCACGGAGTCGGTAAGTTGCAGCTCGCCGCCTTTCTGCGGGACGGTCCTGTCGATGGCCTCGAAGATGACGGGGTCGAAGACGTAGCGCGCGGCGATCGCCAGGTGGCTTTTGGCCTCCTCGGGTGATGGTTTCTCGACCATGCCGTCGATCTCAAAGACCTCCCCGGGGCTTGCCTGGCCCTTGGGAGAAACGATGCCGTAATGGTGCACCATATCCGCCGGCACCTCCTCCACCGCGATCACGGCGGCGGCATGCTTGGCGGTGAAGGCATCGATCATATCGCTCATCAGCGCGCCTCGGCCGGAGTCCTTTATGATGCTGTCGCCCAGCGCCACGACAAACGGCTCTTCCCCGACGAAGTTCCGCCCGGTTGCCACGGCGTCGGCGAGGCCCTTGAGCTCGCGCTGTCTCACGAAGAAAAAGCCTGCATCGGTGTCTTCGTAGTCAAGCGCGGCAAGAAGCTCGGAGCGCCCCGCTTCCGACAGTTTTCTCACCAGCTCCTGGTCGTGGTCGAAATGATCCTCTATGGAGGTCTTTTGCCGTCCGGTGACGAAGAGTATTTCGCTTAGATCCGCGCGTTGCATCTCCTCCACCACGTACTGCACGACGGGCTTCCTGCCGACGGGCAGCATCTCCTTGGGCTGGCTCTTCGTAACGGGAAGGAGCCTCGTGCCCGCGCCGGCCACCGGGATCACGACCTTCCTTATCGAAATCTTTTCGCCTGTCGGCATTACTCGCCCCCTTTTTGTGCCTCGTCAATCTGCCTTAGCAATTCCTGCGCGACGGCGTTGTCCGGGTCGAGCTCGATGGCCCTGCGCAGCTCGCCGGCGGCCCTCGCCACGTCGCCAGTCATCCCGCACGCCCGCGCAAGGTTCAAGTGCGCGGCTGCAAGGTCCGGCTGCAACCTTACCGCCTCCTCCAGGAATTTCCTCGCCCGAAGCGCCTCCCCCGACTGCAGGTAAACGACACCCAGGTTTACCATCGCCTCGGCGTACGAGGGATCAGCATCAAGCGCCTTGTTGTAATACCCCGTCGCCGCCGAAAAGTCGCCTTTTTGCGAGGCAATCTTGCCAAGATTATACCAAGCTCGAGCGTATTTCGGATCCCTTGAAACCGCCTGTCGGTAGGCCCCCAAGGCGCGCTCCCTGTGCCCCTGGCGCTTCAAAACGCCGCCCAGCGCGAAAAACGCCTCCCGCCGCGACGGGTCAAGTGCAATCGCCTGTTTAAGCGGCACCTCGGCGGCGGCCAGCCTCCCGGCCCCGCAGAGTGCCTCGGCCTCACAAAGTCGCGCCTCGTACTGCCCCTTCCAATCCGTCTCGCCGAGTTCGCGCGCACGGGCAAACTCGCTAAGAGCATCCTCCGCCCGGCCCATCACGGCCAGGACCTTGCCCCTCGCCAGGTGCACCTTGCCCGCCAGGGGCGTGATTTTCCCGGCACGGTCGATTTCCGCAAGCGCCTTTTCGTACTCCGGCGGCTCGATGCCGGCATACGCCGAAGCCAGAAGAAGCCTTGCCTCGACACTTTGGGGAAACTCGTTTACGACACTTGACCACAGGGAAAGGCTGTCGTGCCATACGCGGTTCCTCGCGTATGTCCGTGCACCGTCGGCGGCGACGAGGCCCGCACAGAGCACCACCGCCATCCACCTCGACGCGGCAAGGGACCCTCGGCCGGCCGCCTGGGGGAGGCGGGTGCCCCACACGAACCACAGGAGCCCCGCGGTCGCTATGAGAAAGCCCACCGACGGCAGGTACAGGTACCGGTCCGCGACGAGTACGTTGATGGATACGAAGTTCATCACCGGCGCGAGCGTAATGAAAAACCACGCCGTCCCGAAGGCAAAGAGCCCCGTCCAGCCGGGCGGGTGTCCCTTCGCGCGTGCTCTCACGGTGATGATGAGCCACACAACCCCCACCGCCATCGCCGCCAGCACCACCACGGACGCCCCCAGCATCCAGCCGGATACGCCGAAGTCGGCCGTGTCGCCGTAGGGGTAGCGCGCGGAGAGGAAGTTGGGGAAGACCATCGTCTTGACGTAGTAGACTGCGACCCAGGCCATAAAGAGGGCTGTGGGAGCCTTCCCGCCGAAGTGCCACGGCCGGATGGCGCCCGAAACGCCGGCAAAATGAATCGCTATCCCTGCAATCGCGGCGGCGGCGGCAAAATACGCCACCCATACCGGAAGAAAC
>JAGHCE010000145.1 GCA_021160625.1 Planctomycetota bacterium
ATGAAACCGTACCTGCGGTCGGCGATGACCATCTCCGGGTCCTCGCCGAAAATCCCGTGGAGGTGCCCGGCGCTTTTCTCCACGGTGTCCAGTATCACCTGCGGGTCTCGGGCGAGCTCCTCGACCTTGCGGCGCACCGGCTCATCGGCCTCTAAGAGCTTGAGCGCCGTCCACCTGGGGCTCAGATATGCGGCAAGCGGCTTTTCTGCGTCAATAAGCGCGGCGATCTTCGCCAGCTCCTCCTCGATTTCGGCGCCGTACTTGACCCGGGACGCGTCGGGCGTGCCGTCGGCCGCGGCGGCAAGCGCCGCCTCCAGCAGTTCGTCCATACCCTTTCCCTGGGTCGCCACGGCGGGGACAATCGGCACACCGAGAAGCTTCGAAAGCGCCTCGTGGTCAATCTTGTAGCCCCTGCGCTCGGCCTGGTCGCTCATATTAAAGACAAGCACCAGCGGCACCGAGAGCTCCAGAAGCTGCGTGGCGAGGTAGAGGTTGCGCTCCAAGTTGGAGGCATCGATGATGTCGACGACGACGTCCGGTCGCTCTTCGATGATGAAATCCCTCGCCGCCATCTCGTCGAGGGAATAGGCCGTCAGGCTATACGTCCCCGGAAGATCGACGATGTTTACCCTGTGCCCCTTGTGAGTAAGATACCCCTCCTTTTTCTCCACGGTCACCCCGGGGTAGTTGCCGACGTGCTGGCGTGACCCGGTCAGGTTGTTGAAAACCGTGGTCTTGCCGGAGTTGGGATTGCCGGCAAGGGCTATCGTGACGTTGTCTCTTTCCACCAGACCTGCCTCCTCGCTTTTTTGCGAAAAAATGCTTCAGTAGTCAACTCATATAACGCCGCCGAGACACGATTCCTACTCGGGCTCCACGGTGATCCCCGCCGCATCTTTTTTGCGCAGCGAGAGGTTGTACCCCTTTACCTTGATCTCGATCGGGTCGCCCAGCGGTGCTACCTTCACGACCTCGATCACGGCGCCGCGCACGACACCCATATCACTGATGCGGCGCGTTGCGGGGCCCTTGCTTTCCACGCGGACAATCTTCGCCTTCTGCCCAGGTTTCATCCGGTCAAGTGTAGCCATAGTGACCTTCTCTCCTTCAATCGGCTGTTGGTCAGACGGTCTCTTTTCCAGGTCCTCGATAGCGAGCTCGAGACACCTGCGACACCGGCTTTCGTCGAAGCCCTCGTCGCAGTAATAGTCGAATCCGCGAATCCACCTGATGCCCGCCCGCGGACACTTCTCGACGAAGCTGACATAGTTCTCCAGCCGCTTGAGGACACCCTTGTCAAGGACGTGCTCAAGGCGGCAGGCGTTCGCGTCGGCTTCCTTGGCCGGTACCAGCAGTATCTCCTCCAGAAATCGGCGCAGCAACCGGTGGCGGGCAAGTATCTCGTTACCCCTCTTGGCCCCCAGGCGCGTCAGAGTGACCGCCGCATACGGCGAATGGTTCACAAACCCCGCAGCCGCAAGGCGCTTCAAGGCCGCCGTCGCGGTCGACTTGTGCACTCCAAGCGCGGCCGCAATGTCCTTCACGCGCGCCGCACTTTTCCGGCTTACGATGCGCGCTATCGCCTCGATGTAGTCCTCAAGCGTGGCGGTAAGCTTCGCCGCTGCAGACATAGCCTGCTCCTCGAACAAATGTTTTAGCAGTCCAACAGTGTAAGGGGCGCCTAACTCGACGCAAGGGAAATTTTCTAAGATCGCCAAAAAAATCCCCGGCCTCGTCCAGACGGACGGATTGTGGCACTGGTGGCTTGCCCACGGCAATCACTTGGCCTTCCGGAGGGCTTCGCCCCCTTTTTTCTGCGGGGGCCACGGACGTTGTCCGTGGCAGTCAACCGACCTTCCGCGGGCGAGGCGTGCCCTCCACGGCGGGTAAACCTCGCTACAGGTGGTACGTGTGCCTCGGCGGGTCTTGCCCCGCCGTGCGGATCATAATTCTGCGCGCGCCAGCCAACAAGTAGGGCGGACATTCTTGTCTGCCGAATGTTTATTCCGCGTGCGGCAAGCCGCACCCTACGTGACTATGTGCCACTGCTGGCTCGGTCGGGACCGAGAGACCGTCAGGGCCTGCGTCCGAAGAGGTCTGCGAGGGTGATTTTGCCCCTGATGTGGGCGCTTTTCCCGGAGCGCTGCCAGGTTTCCCTGAGGCGTGCGAGGTTCTCCTGCTCTTGTTCGACCGGGGCGGAGGGTTCGAACTCGAAATCAAGCCCCGTGAGCCGCCAGACGGACTCCGACGCCTCGTAGCGGACGTCTTCTTCCTCATCTTCCAGGAGGTCGAGAAGTCTTTCAACGGCCTCGACGGCCCCGAGCCTTCCGGCGGCGTAGGCGGCCCTCATTCTCACCTGTGGAACCGGTGAGTCATAGAGCACCTCGATTTCCCCGAGCGCCTCGCTGTAGCCGACGGCTTCCAGGACCTGCATCAAGTGAAAGAGGACGCGCTCGGCGCCGTCGCCGCCTGATGCTGCCGACTCCACTGCAATCTGCGCTAAGAGCGGCCCGACCGTCGCGAAGCGTCTGGCAAGGATCGACTTGACTGCGGCCATCTCGGCGGGGTCGTCCGACGAGAACGTGCTGATGAGAGCCTGTGCCAGCTTCGCCGAACTCGACTCCGAGGGAGGCAGGGCCAGTATTTCCTCGATCTTCGCCGGGGCGTCAGAGGGCGGCTTGTCCTCTTCGTCGTCGGGTGCCGCCGCACGAACAACGACGTGCGGGAAGACCTGGGGGACACTGCTCACCAGCTTCATAAAGGCGTCGTGGGCCTCGTCGGCCCCCACCAGGAGCCGCCAGGCGCGGCCGGGAACCAGGCCCGCCTCGGCCTTTTGCCGGTTGACCTCGTCGATTTCGAAGTATATGTCGCTTTCCTTCAGGACCCCCACGACGGCCTCAAGATCCCCCTCGGAAGTGACTATGGCAACCTGGAGCAGCGCTGCGCCGGCCGCCTGCGGTACCGGCTCTTCATCGGGAACAGCGTACCCCGCCTGGACGGCGCTGTCCCCGCCAGGGAGTTCC
>JAGHCE010000066.1 GCA_021160625.1 Planctomycetota bacterium
ATACACCGCCGCCTCCGGCCGCGTTTGTGGCGTCCGTCGTCCTCTCGGTGCCGGTGTACGGGGCTCCTCGGTCTGCGTACCGGCCGGGTGCACCAGCACCGGGAATCCTCCCGGGGCCCTTGGTGGGGCCTGCTGCTGCGGCCGGGAACATCTTCGCTGCCGCCTGCGCCATGCGCTCGATCTGCTGCGTGGTCTCCTCGAGCAGGCGGGCAAGCCGGTCGTAAGTCTCAAAGATATCCGAATCCATCATCGAAACCCCTTTGGTTCTCGTTTCCGGGTGTTATGTGCGGCGCTACGAGCCGTACGTGTACGCTCCCGTGGACTCGAAGTCGAACGTGAAGTTGATCTTGTCCCCCGCCGGCGTCACCCAGGAGAGGCGGGTCACGTTGGCGACGAGATCGTACTTTTCGCCCGACGCCGTGTGGAGCACCAACGCCACCTGGTCGCCCGCCGAGATCGACGGCGAGGACTTGGGCCCCTTGGCGGGGTCGAAGTCGGCGCTTACCGTCCCGCTTATGTATTTCTTGACCAGGATGGACTCCCTGCAACCGCCCGAGCCGGTGCTGGTCGTCTCGGCCCAGTCGGCGCTCTCCCGGGCCTGCCAGCCGGTCACGTCAAGCCTCGTGCTGCCGACTTCAACGTATCCGCCGTTGCCGCTCTGGTATGCCATTTGGAAACACCTCCCACTGGTAGTTTTCCACGGCCGCTGACGGCGTGGATGCGTTTTCGTTTACGTGGTTGTCGTGGTCGTCGCGGCCGTGGTGGTGGTCGTTGCCGCCGACGCGACCGACTCGCCGATCACGATTATCCGGTAGGTCGCCTGGTTGGAGGCGTCCTTGTTTTCGAGCCTGAGGACGTCGGCGGTTCCCGATGTCACCGTCCAGCCGACGTCCTGCCCCTGGACCGCCGCCGCAAATCCGCCGGGTGAAACCTCCACGGTGTCGGCCGAGTCCCCGAAGAACCAGTCAAAGGCGTTCGTGCCCGCCCCGTCGCTGCCGCCTCCGACCTCGATGACCGATTGGCCCGCGCCGGCCTGGGCCGTGGTGTTGGAGATGAGCACCGCATGAACCCTGTCGAAGAGGGCATCGTCTCCCCAGTAGTCCTTCGGATCATTTGTGCCCGTACCGGCGAGGTCGATTGTCACCGTCGCTCCCGCCGCCAGCGTCCCCTCGTCCTGCCACAAGAGGTCCGAGCTCTTAGAGGCCGCCGAGGAATCAACGGCGAAGCTGAATACCTTCCCGAGGGACACCGTCCCGTTCGCCAGGTCGAAGCTTTTTGTGGCCGTTACCGATGCCTCGGCCTTCACGCTTCCGCTCAAAGTCATCTGCGTGCTGCCCATTTGTGCTCTCTCCTTTTCTCCTGCAAATCACGCCTTTGCCGAACGTCGTTTTCGGGCGTAGGCGCTGCCGTTTTTTCAGTCGCCGGGGTCCCTCTGGACCATAAACTCCAGGTCGACGACGCCTCGCCAGACCTCCCGGCCCTCGCCGTTGGTGTCGGAGGCAAGGCGAAGGCCGTCGGCGGCCTTGGCCACCTGGATCACCGTGCCGCTTTCAAGGACGGGGGCACTCGCCGCGAAGAGGCGCTCGACGGCTCCCAGGGCCTCGGCCGAGTCTACGGCGCCGGTCGAATACGCCTCGAAGCGCACCGTCACGCGCTCCAGGGCGGCGCCGCCGGTGTCCCGTGAGAGCGTGCGCGCACTGCGCCGGCTCCACACGATGTAGGGCATCAAGGCGGCCTGCGCCGCGCGCCCGGCGTAGATGCCGCCGGCGGCGCGCGAGCTGACCTGGACGCTTGCGTGAAGAGAGGTATGTATAGCCTTTAGTAATGCTTTCATACGCCTACTGCTCCCGGCAGTCGGCCCTCCAGAGCCTGTCCAGTTCGCCCGCGTTCGAAACGCCGCCGACGACAAGAAAGCGCCTGGAGAACCTCAACCTGTCGCCCGGGCAAAGTCCCGGGTCGCTCGCGAAATAAACCGAATGCGTTACGCGCATATTGCGTTTTCCGTAGGTCTCGATCGTTTCAGCCTTTGCCGGCTGCACCCATGCGGGGACCGCCTGCCGGACGGTATTCCAGGTAGTGCGCCGCCCGCCGGCTGCGTCCTCGGTCGAGATTGCCCGCTCGACGTCGACGCTGTGGCCGCTTCGGGCCACGAGCGCCGCTATGTTGGTCAATGTACCCATCACACCCTCACGTTTCGATAAGGGGCCAGAAGCCGCCTGACGACGGCGGGCAGTTCCATCCGGCCTGTCGGTTCGAAGCTGCGGCTGTAGTTGCCGAGTTTCTCCCCGGTGACGCCGCCTTCCGGCGATGCGTTTGCCCAGAGCCAGGCGGCCAGCTCGGCGGTGGCCTCCTGGACCGGCTGCGGTATGGCCGCAAAGCCGGCCGTGTAGGCGGCCTTCACGTTGTGGAAACCCGCCGGGAAGTGGTGGTAGGCCGTAGCGGCGGCGCTCTTGAAACAAATCTCGCCCGTGGAGGCGTCCACGTCGAACATCTCCCCGGAGATTTCCACCTCGCCGCCGCCGGTCTCGATGATCCACACGGCCGACAGCGCGGTTACGGGGAAGTTGTCGAGAAACATCCGGTCTTCGCCGCCGCCGTCGTGGTATTCCGCCGTGTACGCGGTTTCGGCGAACGTGCGCTTGCAGTAGCTCTCGACTGCGGCGCTTGCCGCTGCCACGAGGCTCGCCAGGTACGCTGCGTCCGCATTCGCCAGCGCCGGTATTTCCCGCGCCCGCTCGGTTGTGATAAGGTCGCTCACCGCCTCTTCTCCTCCAAATGCCTCTCCACCCGCTCCAGTATGACCCTGGTTGCACGGACCTCGGCCTTGATCTCGGCCAGGTCGTCGGACTGCTTACGGACGGCGAGCTCACAGTTGTCGATGCGCTGCGAGCCGGCTCCTATCGCGCTGGTGTTGGCCCGCACGTCGCCGACCGTTCCAACCCAGCCCAGGAGGACCGCGCCGAGTACGAGCGTCGAAACCCCGACGCCGATCTTTTGAAGAGTGGTGCCGTCCGCGTTGTTCATCGTTATCCTTTTCCCTTTCCACACCCCGTGGGGGGCGGGGGCGCAGCTGGTGTTTGCGCGCGCCCCCGCCCGTCGTCCTGCCGCCGCACGAGGTGAAACGGCTTGTACTGCCGGCTTGCTATGAGCCCGAGGTGGTCGTGGTAACGGCCGAGCGCGCCCCCAGCGTCACAAAGGGGCTAAGCGTCGACGTCGAGTACTTGGGCGTCAGCGCCGCCGGCCACCACGGCTGCCCGTCGTAGCGAAGCGTGAAGCGGAAGGCCGTCTGGTCGTAGTCGAACCTGAGATGAATCGACTGCGCCACCTGCAGTCCGCGCGCCTTTGTGCCCACGAGGTACTGTGAGAAGTCGGCCAGGATGATGTCGCCCTTGTCGCCGAGGGTCTGGCACTTTTTCGTCAGGATGAGCGGGCGGCCCATCAGGGTCCCGTAGGGCGCGTCGGCCGCCGCGTGGGCCGGCAGGTAGACCGGAACGCCGGCGCTGCCGACCGCCTGGGTCATCGTCGCCAGCGGCGGGAAGGTGTCGGGGTTGGCCAGCCACACCGCCTTTGCGGCGCAGCGCGGATGCAGCCTCGACCACATCTTCACGATGTTTTCCCAGAGGATCGTCTCATCAGCCTGCTCCGATTCCTTGTCGAGGGTGATGGTGCAGGGGGCGTTTATGATCCCCAGCGGCATACCCGTACCGGTGCCGTTTACGTAGTCGTCGTCCTCCTGGAAGGAAATCGCCTCTGAGAACATCGCCGTCAGAAGCGGCTCCATCGAGATGGGCGAGTCTTCCAGGAGCTCGCTCGAGACGTAGACGAGCCCCGTGACCTTGTTGAGCGAGAGCTCCACCTGGCCGAAGGTCGGGTTCGAGGCGCTTATCTGGGAAGCCTCGCTTGCCCGGTAGATGACGACACCTCCGTAGACGCTGGAAACCTGCGAGGTCTCGTTGACGAAGGGGATCTTCACGGAGTTGGTCGCCATCGGGATGACCGTGGCGCGCGGGCGGACGATCGCCGCGTCGAGCGAGTTCTTCAGCAGCGTGTTCCTGAACTCCTCCGGTACGAGGAATCCCCCCTGCGAATCGTCGCCCTCCTGCATATGGCCGGCGGTCTTGGCCGACCACGCGGCCAGCTCCTTCGATGTCCCCGCGCCGGCTACCGACGCCCTTGCAACGTCACGGGCAAAGTGCGCGAAGCTCTTGAAGCCGCCGCTCTCGTCGTCGTCGCTTCGTTCGGCGACGGACGTCACAGGGGCACCGGTGCCGGAGTCGCCGAGGTTCTTGACCGCAGCCTCCACGGTTTCGCGCACCGTTTCGCCGAGTGCGGCCTTGACCGCCTGCTGGATATCTTCGGGTACGAACATTCTTCCTGCCTCCTTAGTGAGTTTTGTTTTCAACCATCGCCTCGGCCCTGCCGCCTCCGGATTGCAAACCCGCAGTCCTGGCGTCTCCGGGTCGAGCGTTTTCTTAGACTCTCCCGCGCCTGCGGTCGAGTTCGTCGCTGACCATCTTTGCAATATCCACTGCCGCCGCCGCCTGCCGGATGACCCGGCGCGTGACCGGATCGGTGCGCACCCTTGCCGGGAGCGACGCCTTCCCCGTGCGGCTAAGCATCGCAGCCGGCATCTCCTTGACCACGACAAGCGCCTCGGGGTTAGACTGCACCGGTGCCACCGCATATTCGAGCGCCAGCCACCTGCGAATGACGGCGTGAACCCCCGTCAGGGCCGGGCGCTTTTCGAGCTCGTCGGTCTCGGGCGGTGAAACCTCAAGCGGCAGAAATCCTATGGATTTTCCCGGCAGGTCGCCGGACTTGACGAAATGCCACACCGCGTCGGGGAACCACTGGCCCTGCCAGTCGCCGGGCCTCTCGGTGTACCTGGTCTTGGCAAGCCACCCGTTTACCTCGGCGTCGCGGTAACGCTTCACCCACAGCGCCCGGCCCACGGGCAGTTCGTCGTAGCGGTGTGCGAAGGTGACGATGGGGTTTTTCAAAAACTGCGACCAGTCGCCGCCGGCCGGCAGCATCACCTCGGAGTCGCGGTCCACGCAGTCGGTCGTGACGAGCGAGACGTCCGCGCGCTCGCCGTCCTTTATCTCAAGCGACGCGGCCGCCGCGGCTACCCGTGTGAAGCCCATCTCCCGGCATTCTCTCGGCAGCCCCTTCCATATCCGCTCGACCTCCTTAGCGACGGCCGACTTCATCGGAAACCCGAACGGCCCCTCGGCGTCGCCGTAGGCCTTCTGGCTGGCGTATTTACCCATTGCGTTTCTCCTTGCCGGTCGCTTCGGCGCCTGTTTCCGGACGAGTTGCGGCGGACTTGAGCGGTTCGCGGCCGATTTCCCGCCTGGCTTCGTTTATTGTTATGACGCCGGTCTCGAGGTGTATCTGACGCTGTCTCAAGGCCATCTCTCTGTCCTCGGGCACGGGGTTGTCAAACGCCACGAACAGCCTCTCGTCAAAGAGCGGACACAGCCTCTGCGAGAGGCGCTGCTCCAGGCGGCGGCACCTCGGCAGGATCGCGTTTCTCGCCAGCTGGTAGTGGCCGGCCTCGGCGTTCGCGCGGTTGACGTCCTTTGCCTGCAGCAGGCTCATCGGCACCCCGAAGGCGTTTGCGATGTCCTCCTTGGTAAGTCGATGCAGCAGGGCGTTTTGCATATCCTTCGGTGGGAAGGTGAGAGGTTTCACGTCCACCTCGTCGCTTATCACGAGGACCCCGCCCGACGAGCCCCTTCTGAATTTCCTGCGGAACCGGCGTTCGAGCCTTTGCGCCTCGGCTTGGCCCAGCCCCCCGTACTCTCCCTTGGCCGAGACGATGACGTCCGGCCGCGCACGGTTTTCCAGGATGGCCGCGGCGTTGGCCCTTTCCTTTTCTTCGAGCGCCACCGCCTCGTAGGCGGCCCTCAGCGGCGACCAGCCTTCGTGGTAGGGGTTCCTCAGGTTCGGCATATGAAAGGGGAGTACCTCGTCGGCCGAAAGACGCATCGTGGCCGCGCCGGTGTAATACTCCCAGGACTGCAGCATGCCGCCGGCGTTTCGCTTTGCCCGGACGTACTGCGGCTGCAGAACCCATATTGCGCTGACGATGCCCAGCCGGTTTCTCGGCAGCCACCAGTAGGCCGAGCCGACGATCTCCATATAGAGACAGGTAAGTTCGATGAGCGAAAACCCGTCCAGTTCGTCATTGACCCTCGTCAAGAGGTCAAGCAGCGGATGGTCTGTGACCTCTTCGACGTCGCCGGCCCTTGCCAGCCGCTTTCCGGCCACGGCCTTCGACTGAAGCCAGGTGCGGTCGGCGGCCTCAAGCGGCCTCGTTGGGCACTTCGGGCGGGCCTGTGTGTGCCTCGTTTCCACGTAGAGCCTCAGCCCCACGGCGGCCACCCCCTGCGCGCAGAGATTCGCGCAGGCGTAGGCCGTGCCTCGGTAGGACCGCACGAGATCGTCAGGGGAGGGCCCTCGCCGGCCACCCCACACGTCAAGAGACGCCCAGTCGCCGCGCTCGCGGCCAAGATTGGTAGACCCTGCGTCCTTGGTCCGGCCCCTTCCGGCGATCCACAGGCCGAGTTTTTCCCGCCAGGGCGCTGGGCCCCGCCACGTCTTAGTCCTCATCCAGCTCTCCCGCTATCACTGTCCAGATTTCAGGGTTGTCCGCCGCGCACCAGGGCTTTTCGCCCCTGCCGCTTTCCTGCCTCGCCTCTTCTGGCCGCAGTGGGGCCTCATCAGGCTCCTGCGGCAGGGACGAGGCGTTTGGCGCAGAGCTTTCGGGCGCCTCTTCGAGCGTGTCGTGTTCGAGGTTCCCCGGCTTGCTCATACCGCCACCTTTCCCCTGTCGACGCCCATCACGAGGTATCTCAGCGCGTCGCAGGCGTGGTTGAACTCGTCAAGCGGCGTCTCGGTCGCCTTGTCGTCGGGGTACCTGTAGGCGCCCAGCTCCGCGCAAAGGGCCGTGCAGCGTTTTGAAATGAGGAGGGTGCCCGCATCGAGGCGCGAGTTGACCGCGTTTATGCCGGTGATAATGTCGTTGGTCGCAGAGCGTACGTTGTGGCCGGCGCGCCTTAGCTCCGCGATGGAATGCGGCTGGGACGGGTCGGCGAACCACACGTGGCCGCCAGGCAGTGCGCGCGAGTGGTCCCTCAGAAGCGTTCTCGTCCTGTAACGCTCGTAGTGGATGTAGAGAACCTCGCGAACGTCCCCGTCCGCATAGACGTTGCCGCCGAGGGCCGCAAAGGGGTTCGTCCAGCCGAAGTCGATTCCCCCGACAAGCCTGCCCGCCGGCGCCTCGAAGTGATTGACGAAAAACTTCCCGGCGTCCGGGTACACCAGCCCCTCGGCCGCCGCCCATACCCCTTCGTAAAGCCGCGATCTCCGGTGCCCCGAAAGCTCGGACAGGCGGTCAAGATATTCGCTCGTGACGGCGGGGTTGTCCTCGTGCCGGCTGGCCAGGCGCGTCATCCGGCCCGCTTTTGCCCGCCGGATGAGCCAGTGGCCCGGATGCGACGGGTTGCAGTCGGCTATGGCCTGCTGGAAGGCGAGTACGTGGTTGCGAAGGCGCGTCAGGAGCATCTCCCAATCGTTCTCGGAAATCTCGGTTGCCTCGAAGACGACGATGACGTCATACTCGCTCGACATTATCCGCTCGACGTTGTCGAGGCCGCCGATGATGAGCTGTGAGCCGTTCGGGTAGCGGTACGAGTGCCTCCCCGATCGCTTCGGTCCGAACTTAAGGCGTGACCCGGCGGGGAGCACCTTTTCCTCGAAGGTCGTCAGCACGCTCTCGGTCATCGAGGTGCGTGTCTTTCTGACCAGGAGCGCCCGCATACCGGGTACCTCCTGCGCGAGGAGGTGAACCTTTTCGAGGCAGGCCCGCGTCTTGCCGGTTCCCGCCGGGCCGTCGATGAGGACCTCGAAGTCACGGCAGTAAAAGAGCGCCTTAGCCGCGCCGTGCGGCTGGTAGGGGCTCGAGTGCGCCGGAATGTCAGGAAACGTCGTCGTCATTGGCTTTGCCTGCCACCTTTTCCACGTTTACATTGACGTATGTTTTCAACCGCTCGTCCGGAGCGTCCGGCTGCTCCCGGCCGCTTTTCGGTTCCCAGCCCCTGTCGAACCGCTCGATGAGGAGCTTCGCGTAGGCTTGGAATGGCTTCCTTTCCTCGCCGCAGGCCGCCGCGAAGACCCTTCCCCACAGCCGGCCCATACGAATCGCGAAAAAACGTTCCCATTCCTTCTGCCACCAGTTGCGAAAGCCCGCGGTCTCGAACCACTTGTAGTACGTGCGCCTGACGATGCCGATCTCGCCGGCCATTTTGGTTACCTGGTAGTCCCACGCATGCTCCATGGCGTAGCGCAGTGCTCGGCGTTGCTTTTGCGTGGGCTGCCAGTTCTTGCGTTTTGCCAAGTTGCACGCAGCCTCCTGCCTGTAGAGTGAAGCGGGCGCCGGCGGTCCCGGCCTTTGGTGGGTTTTGTTTGCCGCCCATTGCCCGCGCCGCGGCAGGCAATCGACCTTGCCGATGTGCGCCCGCAGCCTTCACCCCTTAGGCTGAAGGTAACGTTTCAGCAGACGGCGCAGTGGCGGCGTGTGGCGGCCTGAGCCGAAAGCGGCGCAGCGCGATCCGGTGCGAAGGGAATGTTGTGGTATGACGCAAGTCGGTAGGACTATTGAGGTTGCACCACGCCCGGCCTGTGTGTGGCCTGGTGCGGCGGGCGAATTGCGATTTTTTCAAATTTGCCGGTTTTTTCTCCCGGCAGGGTAACCTTCAGCGCACTTGCACTTGAACGATGGAAATAGAATATCCCCTTTTTCAGGGGGCGATGTAGTCCTCGAAGTATTTGCGGAAGTGGTGACCGTAGGCGGCAAAGCCCAGCGCAAGCGAAAGAAGAGCGGGCCGCTTGAAAAGCGTCCAGAACAGCAGGTTCCAATACTGCCGGCGTTCCTTTCCTATGATTCCGATGCCGATTGAGACCTTTACAAGTGCAATCAGACGTCCGATCGCTCGGCGAAACCTCCGTTCTCTTTTCCTCTTGTGTCGAACCGGCTTGAACTCTCTTAGAAAGGCTTTCACGCGGTTGTAGAAGGGTTGTGGCGAGTAGATTCCCGCGAGCACGTTTTTGTAGCCGCTGATGAGGGTCTCATAGCTCATCTTCGGAACAAAGTTCATCGAGAGATCGGTGTTGTTTCCGTTGTGGTACCCCAGCAGCCGATTTTCCTCTTTGAGTCGCTGGTAGAGCCTCGTGTTGCGCGGTGCGTTCAGCAGTCCGACCATCGCACTGACGATCCCCGATTTCTGAATAAACGTGGTCAGCCTGTCGAACACCGACGAGCGATCGCTGTCAAAGCCGAGTATGAACCCGGCGGTCACCTGGAGCCCGGTCTGCTGGATTCGCTTGACACACGCCAGCATATCACGGTTGCGGTTTTGGATCTTGCCGCACTCGCTCAGCGCGTCGTCGTCGGTCGTCTCGATGCCGACAAACACCGAGTCGAACCCGGCGTCGACCATCATTTGCATAAGCTCGGCGTCGTCGGACAGGTCTATCGACGCCTCCGTGCCGAGAGCGAATGGATGCCCCCGCTTTTCCATCCACTCGATCATCGCGGGGAGCGTTTTCTGCTTCAGTTTTTTTCTGTGACCGATGAAGTTGTCGTCAACGAAAAAGACATCTCCCCGCCATCCGTGGGTATACAGATTTTCCAGCTCGGCAACAATCTGTTTGCTGCTTTTGGTTCGGACCTTTTTTCCGAAGAGTACGGAGATGTCGCAGAATTCGCAATCGTACGGGCAACCCCGCGAATACTGGATGTTCATACTGGCGTATTTGCGCATATTCAACAGGTCCCACTTGGGGGCAGGGGTGTTTTCTATGCTGATGAACTTGTCTGAAGTATAGAGCCGAGCGGCCTGCCCCTTTTCAAAATCCGCCAGGAACTGCGGAAGCGTCACCTCGGCTTCATTGAGCACGAGATGGTCCACGTCTGCGAACTCTTCGGGGATGGCGGTAAAGAGCGGCCCCCCCGCGACTGTTCTGACACCTGCCTCCAGGCACCGAGCGACCACTTCCCTGGCCGATTCCTTCTGGATGGACATTGCGCTTATCAGGACGAGGTCGGCCCAATTGAGATCCTTTTTTTTCAGACGTTGGACGTTCATATCCACCAGCTTCTTGTTCCAACCTTCCGGCAACATCGCCGCCACCGTCAACAGCCCCAGTGGCGGCTGGGTAGCCTTTTTCGATATGAACTTGAGCGCGTGCTTGAAGCCCCAGAATGTGTCGGGATATTCCGGATATACCAGTAATAGGTTCATCTTGTTTTCCCTTAGGTGTAGATCGTTTCGGTCAGGAGGCTCACGAGAGTTTCCGTTGCGATGATTCCCGCCAGGAGGCGGTCCTTGTCGGCGAAATTGAAATACGCCCTCACTACCACCCTAATTTTCTCGACTGGTCCTGCCCAGTCAAGTGGGTTTTCCGGGAGAAACTCACCGGCGGGGCAACGTCCGGTGGCCAGGGCGTAACTGTCCCAAGAAATGTGGGGATGTTTTGGCAACGCCCGCGAGCCCCATAGCAGGAGGTAGGCAAAGCCCGTTCCGCGCGCGGCAAGCCGCGCCCTACGCGACTGGCAGTGTGCGGGGAAATCAAGTCTCGTCTTCGGACTCGTAGTCGATAAGTGAGAAAACGTCGTAGGCGGAGAATTTCTTTCTGCCGTCGAGGAAGGAGAGTTCTATTACGAATCCGCAGCCGACTACTTCGCCGCCGAGTTCCTCCACCATATGCGCGCAGGCCTCCATCGTACCGCCTGTTGCCAGGAGGTCGTCGATGAGCAGCACCTTCTGGCCGGGTTTGACGGCGTCCCAGTGCATAGTCAGCGTGTCCGTGCCGTACTCCAGCTCGTAGCTGTATTCGACGGTTTTCGCCGGGAGTTTGCCGGGTTTCCTGACAGGGGCAAAGCCGACGTCGAGTTCGAGCGCCACGGCCGTGCCGAAGATAAAGCCCCTGGCCTCGGCGCCGACGACGAGTTCGGGCTTTTTATCCCTGAAGTGGTCGGCGATCCGTTTTGATGCTTCCCTGAGTGCCGCGGCGTCGGCCAAAAGCGGCGTGATGTCCCTGAAAACGATGCCTTCCTTGGGAAAGCCGGGTATGCTGCGGATATAGTCCTTGAGATCGAGTGCCATCGCCATCTCCTTTGCAATACGTTGGGCCGGTTACCATCGCTCGGCCCGGGCAGACACGCGGGCCTGTCGCTGCGGCACGCGGCGCGGCGGGCCTCAGGGCGAGGGCTCGCCGGTCATCGCCTCGTAGAGTTTCTTCAGGGATTCGTTTTCAATCTGCCTGATGCGCTCGCGGGTGAGGCCTATCTGGTTACCTATTTCCTTCAAGGTCATAGGGGCATCTTCGCCGAGGCCGTAGCGCAGGCGCAGGACGAGCTGCTCGCGTTCGCTGATGGCGGACATTCCCTTGTGAAGCATCATTTTTGTCTGCTCGTCGAGGACGTAGGTATCGGGTTCGACGGAGTGGGGGTCTTCTATGAGGTCGGCGACCGTGTGCTCGGAGCCTTCGCCGACGGGGTGATCCATCGAGGTGAAGGTATTGATGGCCCTTTTTATCGCGAAGATTTTCTTGGGGGAAAGGCTCATAGCGTCGGCGACTTCCTCGATGGTGGGCTCGCGGCCCAGGCTGTCGCCGAGGGCGGCCGAGGTGTATTTGAAATGGGTTATCATCTCGACCATATATGCGGGGACGCGGATGGTTTTCACCTTGGAAACGAGCGCCCGCTTTATTGCCTGGCGTATCCACCAGGAGCCATACGTGGAAAAGCGGGTCCCGGCATCGGGGTTGAACCCCTCGGATGCGCGAATAAGGCCGAGGTTCCCCTCCGCCACCAGGTCCATCAGGCTCAGGCCGCGGTTGGTGTAGTTTTTCGCGATATTGACCACTAAGCGAAGGTTCGACTTCACCATATGATCCCTTGCCTGGCGGTCGCCCGCCTGGATGCGCCTGCCGAGGGCCTTTTCTTCGTCGGGAGTCAGAAGGGGTATCTTTTTTATATCCCTCAGGTAGGTTTGAAGGGTATTCTCGCCAGCGATTGCCGCCTCCTTGGGGAAACCCTCAAACAACGACCGCCCGGCCCTGCGCGGCGCCGAAGCCTTCCGGCGCCGTATGCCGGGACTTGCAAAACGGGCTCCTCAGTTTTCCCGAACCGATTGGCCATACGAAGCGCCCAGTGACACCAATTAGATGATGTCCTGTAACCCGGTGTGCCACGGGGGGTCTCCGACATCTTTCTGCTACGGAGCCTGCAGACGTTGTCTGCGGGAATCAATTGACCCTCCGCGGGCGAGGCATGCCTCGCCCCTACTTGACAACCGGACTGCTTCCACTTGGAGCCACTTATGCATCCTGCGGCGCGGGCTGGTCATCTTCGGGTGACTCCTCTGCGGCCTCCTGAGGCTTTTCGGGTTCCACCTGGGTATCGGGCACCGTCGGGGCTTGCGCTTGCGCGGGCGCCTTGTCAGCCTCGGTCTCGGTGTTTTCCTCGGCGGCAGGTGCCTCAACCGGCGCCTCTGCGGAGGGCTCTTCGCTCTCCGGGGACGCCTGCGGCTGGCTTGCCTCGGCCTCGGACGGCTGCTCTTGGGCCTGTTCGGCGTCGGCGGCGTCCGGGGCTTCGGTCTCGGAAGGCTGCACTTGGGCCTCGGCTGGGGGCTCTTCGCCTTCAGTTGCGACCGGGGCCTCCCCTGCGCCTGCGGCAAGTCTCTCGTCGAGGTCGAGCGCCCCTTCTATCTTTGCTCTTTCTTCGAACGTTACACGCTTGAGGCTTAAGCCGATTTTGCGCTCATCGGGGTCGACGCGGAGGATTTTGACGGCCAGATGGTCACCTTCTCGGATGACTTCCTCGGGATGAGGAATCTCCTGTTCGGCGATTTCGGAGACATGCAGGAGCCCTTCAAGGTTGTTCTGAAGCTCGACAAATATCCCGAAATTGGTGAGTTTCGTGACGGTGCCGGCTACAACGTCGCCGGATTGAAATATCTCCTGGATGGTGCCGTCCCAGGGGTCGTCTTCGAGTTGTTTCATACCGAGTGCGACGCGCTTTCTGTCTTGGTCAACCGAGAGCACGACGACTTCGACCTCGTCACTTTTCTTGAGGATTTCGGAGGGGTGGCCGACCTTTCGGGTCCAGGACATATCCGAGACGTGGAGCAGCCCGTCGATGCCTTCCTCTATCTCGACGAAAGCACCGTAGTTCGTGAGGTTGCGCACGCGGCCGCGGATGACGGTGCCGGGAGGGTACTTGGCCTCGACCTGGGTCCAGGGATTGGCCTCGATTTGCTTCATACCGAGGGAGATTTCCTCTTTGTCCTTGTTGATGCCCAACACGGCCACCTCGATAACGTCGCCGATGGCCACGACCTCGGTTGGGTGGTTTATCCTGCGCGTCCAGGACATTTCAGAGATGTGGACGAGGCCCTCGATGCCCTCTTCGAGTTTCACGAAGGCGCCGTAAGGCATTATGTTGACGACGGTGCCGCGCACGCGCGAGCCCACCGGGTACTTTTCTTCGACGTCTTTCCAGGGGGATGCGCTCTTCTGCTTGAGGCCGAGGGCGATTTTTTCCTCTTCGCGGTTGATGTTCAGGATGACGACTTCGATTTCCTCGTCGATGGCTACAATCTCGGAGGGGTGCGACACCCGTCCCCAGGACATATCGGTGATGTGGAGGAGGCCGTCTATGCCGCCGAGGTCGACAAAGGCGCCGAAATCGGTGATGTTCTTGACTTCGCCCTTGCGGATCTGGCCGATTTCGATCTCGGCCATAAGTTTTTCTTTCTGCTTTTCGCGTTCCTCTTCCAGGAGGCGCCTGCGTGAGACGACGATATTGCGCCTGGACTCGTCGATCTTGAGAATCTTGCACTCGATGGTGTCGCCGATGTAGTTGGCGATGTCGGCAGGCCGGCGGATGTCCACCTGGCTTGCCGGAAGAAAGACGGGAACGCCGATGTCCACGAGCAGTCCGCCCTTTATCTTACGCATAACGCGGCCGCTCACCACGTCACCCTCGCGATGTTCCCTGACGACCTTTTCCCAGCCGCGTATCCTGTCGGCCTTTCGCTTCGAGATGACGATAAGACCCGAGTCGTCCTCAACCGCCTCCAGGAGCACCTCGACCGCGTCGCCGGGGTTCACCTCTTCCCCCTTCTCGAATTCCGCGAGGGGGATGACCCCTTCGGACTTGTATCCCACGTCGATGAGGACATCGTCGCTCAGGATGTTCAGGACCTTGCCGTTGAGGATTGTGCCCGGCTGGAAATCCGTGACGGATTCCTCGCAGGTCACCAGGATGTCCTGGTCGCTCTTGTCGCCGAAGATGTCCTGCATCTGTTTGTCGAGTTCCTCGCTCGTGAGGTCATACTGTTTCACTTTGGGGTTAGTGGCCATAAAAATCCTTTCCTTCCGTCACAACCGGGGCGCTCCCCGGCGAACACCGCCGTTTCGGCTCGGCGGCCAGGTTGAAACCTCGAAAAGCCGGCTGCCGAATCGCCGGCTCATTTACCCGCCCGAAACCTTTTCCAGGCGCGATACAAACTGCTCGATAATCCACTCGGGCGTAGATGCACCTGCCGTGACGCCCACGCGCCGCTTGCCATCGAGCCACTTCTCATCCAATTCCCCGGCGGTCTCAATGTGGTACGTGTCCACACCCGTCGCCTTGCATATTTTGGCAAGGTGGTTAGTGTTGGCGCTGTTGCGGCCGCCGAGAACAAACATTATATCAACGTCGGTTGCAAGTTCAACGGCTGCCTTTTGACGCTCGACCGTTGCGTGGCAGATGGTGTTGAATATGCGTGCCTCGTCGAAATCATTGCGGGTTATCCTCTCAATCACCCTGCGGAAGTCGGCCGGGTACTGGGTGGTCTGCGCGACGAGCCCTATTTTCGACCCGTGCGGCAGCACCGGCACCTCCTCGTCGGCATTCACCACTATCGCCCCCGGAGCATGCCCCACGAGACCCTCCACCTCCGGATGGTTCCGCTCGCCGAGGATTACCACGGTGTAACCCTCAAGGGCCAGGAGCTCGGCGCTTTGCTGGGCTTTTTTCACCAGGGGGCACGTCGCGTCGATGCTTTTCGCTGCCCTCTCGTTGAGCCGGGAGAGAACGTCCGGGCGCACGCCGTGGCTGCGGATTATGACGGTGCCCGACGGATCCACCGCTTCGGGAGAGTCGACCGGCTGGAGGCCCGCCTGCCTCAATCGGTCGATGACCTGCGGGTTGTGTATCAGCGGGCCGATGGAGAAAGCTTCTTTGGTGGAGGCGAGGGTTTTCTCGGCTATTTCGATCGCCCGCCTGACACCGAAGCAAAAACCGCTGTTCGGCGCAACCCTGATTTCAAACCTCATTCGCCCGATCCCTTCAATGTCGCCCGCAGCGTTGCCTGCAGGTTGCAAATCGCCTTGCGGCAGGCCCGGCGCATCTTTTCCGCATCGCCGCCGAACTCGTCGGCCCTCAGCCGAGCGCCGAAGCGGACTCCCACGGCGCCCGGCCTGGGGAACCGGCTGTCCCTGGGCCAGGCGTCAAACGCCCCTTCGACTGCTACCGGGACCACCGGCACGCCGCTTCGCACGGCTATCATAAAAATGCCGGGCTTGATATCCCCGATTTCTCCCGTGTGCGTCCGGGTTCCTTCGGGGAAGGCCAAGACCACGTTGTCGCTCTTTAGCCTTCGCAGCACTTCCCGAACGGCCTTGATATCACCACGGCCGCGTTCTACGGGGAAGGCGTTCAGGCTACTGATAAGGCGCCCGAACGGGGCGAAACGCATAAACAGGCTCTTCCTGGCCATATAATGCACAGGACGGTTGAGGCCCGCATCGACAAGCGCCGGGTCCAGGAAGCTCTGGTGATTCGAAACGAGAATCACGGGCCCCTCAAGCGGCACGTTATTACGGCCGAAAATCCGCAGGCGAAAAAAGACCACCAAAAGAACGCGCGCCCAAAAATGCACAAAGCGGTACCACACCGAATCATTCCCCCTGCATCTTCGCGCGCACGATCTCTTCAAGCCAGCACAGCGTCTCATCACTCGTCCAGCCGGTCGAATTGACCTCCACGGCGTCCTTATGCTTCTTGAGAGGCGCCACTGGGCGGGTTATGTCGGCCCGGTCGCGCCTGCGGAGGTCGGCCAGGACCGTTTCGTAATCCTCGTCGGCGCCCCTTGCGCAGAGTTCCTCCCAGCGCCTGCGCGCCCGCTCCTCGGGCGAAGCCGTCAGGAAAATCTTCACATCGGCGTTCGGGAAAACGACCGTGGCCATATCCCGCCCCGCGACCACGATGTTCGCGCCTTCGGCCGTGGCGCGCGCCAAGGTGTTCACAAACTCCCTCACGTCCGGATTGCCGGCAAAGGGTTTCACGTTTCTCGTGATCTCTGGAAGGGCGATTTCCTCCGTAACGTCCCGCCCGTCGACGAAGGCGCGTTCCGTGTCTATGCGGATGTCCGCCCGCGCCAGCATCCCGGCGACCCCGCCGCGGTCCGCGGCGTCCACGCCGCTTCGGGCCGCCAGCACAGTCACGGCGCGATATATCATACCGGTGTCAAGGTGGCGGAAGCCGAGCGCCCTGGCCAGGTTCTTCGCCGCGGTGGACTTGCCGCTGGCAACGGGCCCGTCGATTGCAACTATCATTCGTATTCTTCCGTATTTTTCGCCTTCCGGATGCGGAGTTAACCTGCGGCGAGATTATATCTGTGGGCTTGCCGGCCGTCAACGCGCGGGAGGAGGGAGGGCTTCGCCCCCTCTTTGCTATGGGGGCCACGGACGCTGTCCGAGGCAGCCAACTGACCTTCCGGAGGGCTATGTGGCACTCTAATGTAGGGTGCGGCTTGCCGCACGCGGATGGATGCGGCAATCAACTGACCTTCCGCGGGCGAGGTGTGCCTCGCCCCTACGTATGATATGTGTGCCACGGCGGGTCTTGCCCCGCCGTGCGGATTATATTCCGCATGCGGTAAGCCAATAGGTAGGGCGGACATTCTTGTCTGCCATCATCTATTCCGCGCGCGGCAAGTTTACCCGCCGTAGAGGGCCGCGCTCTACGCATCTGCACGGCCGGACAAGACCCGCCGTGGCACACACGCGCGCTCCTGGGCGCTTTTTGTTACCGGGATTTAACGGTCTTGAAACACTCCTGAAACAATAGGGTGTATCATTTCGCGCTGTTTTCTGATTTGCAATGGCAAGAATGCCGGGGAGGTAATGATGCAGGGATCGACAAGCGGGGACAAGACCAAGAACGCCGAGTATGTCCTCAAGACGGCAAGCGATATGAACGTGCGCTTCATCAGGCTGTGGTTCACGGACGTCTTGGGGACGCTCAAGAGCTTCGCCATTACGACTGACGAACTGGAAGGGGCACTGGCGGAGGGGATGGGTTTTGACGGTTCGTCGATAGCCGGGTTCGCGCGGATCGAGGAAAGCGATATGATGGCGCACCCGGACCCCTCGACCTTCCAGGTTTTGCCGTGGAGGCCGAAGGAACGTGGTGCCGTCGCGCGGATGATCTGCGATATCAAGAAGCCCGACGGCTCACCTTTCGAGGGTGATCCGCGCTACGTCCTCAAGCGCAACCTCGAAAAGGCTGCCAAGCTCGGGTACACCTTTTACATCGGCCCGGAACTGGAGTACTTCTACTTCAAGGGCCACAACGGAACTGAGATTCTCGATGAGGGCGGATACTTCGACCTCACGCAGCTCGACGCCGGCAGTGACCTGCGCAGGGACACCGTGCTGACGCTGGAAGAGATGGGGATTCCCGTGGAATACTCGCACCACGAAGTCGCACCCAGCCAGCACGAGATCGACCTGCGCTACGCCGACGCCCTCACGATGGCTGACACGGCGATGACCCACAGGCTGGTGGTAAAAGAGGTCGCGCAGATGCACGGCGTGTACGCGACCTTTATGCCGAAGCCGATCTTCGGCGAAAACGGATCGGGTATGCACATCCACCAGTCACTCTTTACGGGTGACCGCAACGCCTTCTTCGACCCCCACGACCAGCACAACCTCTCCAAGATCGCCAAGCATTATATCGCCGGGCTGATCACACACGCCCGCGAGATTATCGCCGTCACGAACCAGTGGGTCAATTCCTACAAGCGGTTGGTCCCCGGCTACGAGGCGCCCGTGTACATCTCGTGGGCGCGCAGGAACCGCTCCGCTATGATCCGTGTCCCCGAGTACAAGCCGGGCAAGGAAAAAGCCACGCGCGCTGAGTTCCGCGCGCCCGACCCTGCCTGCAACCCGTACCTGGCGTTCTCCGTGATGCTGGCCGCCGGCCTAAAGGGTATCGAGCAAGAATATGAGTGCCCCGCACCCGTCGAGGAGAATATCTACGAGATGACCCTCGAAGATCGCAGGAAGGTCGGCATCAACACGCTGCCAGGCAACCTCTACGAGGCCATCACCGAAGTGGAAAATTCCGAGCTCGTCAGGGAGGCCCTCGGCGACCATATCTTCGAAAAGTTCATCGCCAATAAGAAGATCGAATGGGACAGGTACAGAACGGCCGTGACCGAGTGGGAGCTCGACAGCTACCTGGCCATATTGTAGGCCGCACCAACGGCGGTACCCGGAGAAACGGGCGCAGTAAAACCGGACGCACGCGCGGGGGGGGGAGGTCTTCGCCCCCTTCCTGCTACGGGGGCCACGGGCGTTGCCCGTGGCAGTCAACTGGCCTTCCGCGCACGCCAGCCAACAAGTAGGGTGGACATTCTTGTCCGCCGGCATTTATTCCGCGTGCGCTACGAGCAATATGTGTGCCATGGCGGGGCTTGCCCCGCCGTGCGGATCATAATTCCGCGCACGCCAGCCAACAAGTAGGGTGGACATTCTTGTCCGCCGGCATTTATTCCGTGTGCGCTACGAGCGCACCCTACACAACGATGTGGGGGGCTTCGCCCCCTTCCTGCTACGGGGGCCACGGGCGTTGCCCGTGGCAGTCAACTGACCTTCCGCGGGCGAGGCAGCTGCCTCGCCCTTATCCTTCATTCCAGATGTTCACCAGTTGTGTGTGGCACCATCGCATCCCGATGAAACCGCTATTGACCTCACCAGGGGCGGGAAATATCATTGGTCGGTGTTTTCAAGCCGGTATGCATTGGAAGGAGAAATCGAATGGAAAAGGTTCGCGTTGCAATCGTGGGAAGCGAATTCGCCGCAGGGCTCCACGTACGGGCCCTCAAACGGTGCCCCTATGCCGAGGTAGTCGCCGCCTGCAGCATCGACGCGCCGAGTCTCAAGCGCTTCGTGAAGGCCAACAACATCCCCAACAAGTACGACGACTACAACAAGATGTTCGCGCGGGACGACGTGGACCTCGTGAGCCTGTGCGTGCCCAATTTCCTTCACAAGCAGGTGGGCATAGCGGCGTTGGCGGCCGGCAAGCATATCATCTGCGAAAAGCCCCTGGCCACCACCATTGCTGATGCGAAGGCCCTGATACGTGCGGCACAGAAGTACGGCCGGAAACTGATGTACGCCGAGGACTGGCTAAATGCCCCCGCAATCCTGCGCGCAAAGGAGATAATCGACCAGGGCGGCATAGGCGACGTTCTCTACATCAAGGCCAAGGAGACACACAACGGCTCTCACAGCATATACGCGCAGAGAAAGGAATACTGCGGCGGCGGCGCGATGATCCACCTCGGCATTCACCCGATGGCCTTCATCCGGTGGCTTGCTGGAAGTGAAATCGTCGAGGTGGCCGGGATGTGCACCGGCGGCGGCCAAAAGAACTTCTTCCACAAGAAGTACGGCGGCGAGGACTGGTCAGCGGCCTTGGTCACCCTGAAAAACGGCATTCGCGGCTTCGTTGAGGTCAACTATATCACCCACGGCGGTATGGACGACGTCATGGAGATATGCGGCACCAAGGGGGTTATGAAAATCGATATGACGTTCGGGAGCCCGATGCGCGTGTACAGCCAGCCCGGCTTCGAGTACGCAATCGAAAAGGCCGAAACAAGCAAAGGCTGGACGAGGCCTGCGGTCGACGAGGAGGCCAACCTCGGCTACGTCAGCGAAATAGCGCATTTCATAGACTGCGTGCGGTTCGACAGGGAGCCTGGCTTCGGTATGCGCGCCGAGGACGGCGCGGCCGTCCTGCAGGCGACGCTTGCAGTCTATGAGTCCGCCGCGAAGGGGAAAACCATCAAGCTCAAACCGCTCTTCGGCAAGACCGCCGGGAAGACCAGGCCGAAGGCTAAAAAAGCCCAGGCCCGCAAGCGCTGAACATCCAAACCGGGAGGGCTTCGCCCCCCTTTTGCTAAGGAGCCCGGCACGTTGTGCCGGGAATCCACTGACCTTCCGAAAGCTTATGCGGCACTGGTGGCTTTGTAGGGCGCGCCTTGGCGCGCGCGGAGGGCTTCGCCCCCTTTTTGCTACGGGGGCCACGGGCGTTGCCCGAGGCAATCAACCGGCCTTCCGAAAGCTTATGCGGCATTGGTGGCTTTGTAGGGCGCGCCTTGGCGCACGGGAGGGCGTCACCCCCCCTTAGCTTATGTGCAGGGAGATTCCTTCTGCGCCGAATGTCTGGAAGCGATATTCGTCGCTCCAGCACTTCCGGTCGACGAACGATCCCGGCGAGACCCACGAGAGTTCCGGACCCTCGAAGTGGTGCGGGCCCAGGAGGTTTCGCAGCGTGCTGTAAAGGCGCAGGACCAGGCTGTTTTTCCCCTTGCGCAGGCCCTTGAGATCAACCTCGTAAGGCGGGTAGAGAAGCTCGCCTTGGAGGCGGCCGTTCACGATGACGTCGGCGGCACCGGCGCGCAGTTGGTTCAAAGCGAGCTTCGCCGAAGCGGGCTTGCGCGCAAGTACCACCTCCTTTTCAAGCTCCACTACACCGGCGAAAAACGGCAGGCTGCCGGCCGTGATGTCTTCGAGGCGAACCTCTTTCGGCGCTGCGCTTATAACGAATCCTTCCCCGCGCCGACTCACGCCGAAGCGGCCCACCACGTAGGCGCTTTCGAGCTCGAAATCCCGCCCTATACGGCTGCGAACTTCGAGCACGTTATGCCCCTGGCGGACCAAACCCGTAACGTCCACGCGGCGGAAGGCCTTGTCGACGAAGTAGGAGACCTCGCCGGATTTGCGCCGAGGGGCGACACTGGCGCCGTTGAAAAGCATCGTCCACGACTCGGCACGTTCGAGCGCTATGTAGACGGGCCCCTTGGGTACGCGCTCGACCTCGAACTCGTACCTTGCGCGTGCCACGGTGCCGGCGGCTTCGAGGTCATCGCGTGCAAAAAGGACGTAGCGAGGCTGTGTCCACCCGTAGGAGGGGCTCGGGATGCGCACGTGGTCGAGGGTAAGGGCGTTCTCGCTAATCTTTTTCACCTTCCACGTGCCGCCCAAGTTGATGCTTCGCCTGCCGGGGGAGGGGGTCTTTTTCGGTGCGTGGTAGGCTTTCTGTCCGATGACGAAGAGCGCGCTTTCGGCCTCGGCGAGGTCCACGGTGAAATTCAACTGCCCCTTTGCCCGCCGTGCGGTAACGGCAGAAATATTGCCGGAGGAAAGGTCGAGCCGCCCTGCGAATTTCGCCTTCCCCACAAGGCTCACCTCGGCCGTGGCGGCCTTGTCATAATCGGTGTTTGCAACAAAGAGCACTTCCTCGTCGCCGATGTCGCGCAGGTGGTAGAGTACCTTTGAGGCGTTGCGGCCGGTAATCTCCACCGGCGCCGCAGACACGCTGCGCACGCTCTGCACAAGCCCGGCAAGCTTCACGACGGGCGCTCCGGCAAGGGCCTTCCTCAGGATCGACGTGCCGCTTCGCGAACCGTCGACAAGGAGGGGCCGCCGGCCGACGACGATTACCTTGCCGCCTGCTGCGGAAAATTCGCCGAGGAGGCGTGCCGTCTCGTAACGAAGCGTGAGGCACTCCGGTACCACGACCACGCTGTAGCGGGCCTGGCCCACCTTGAAGGCGGACCCGTCAAGGGAGCCGTACTTGGCCAGGAGCGACTCGTCCCCGAAGTGAAAGTCTATATGCCCGGCAAGCAGCGTATCCACCAGCGCCGCGAAGGGCTTGTCGAGTTTTTCCACTGCCGCCTCGTCTAGCGGCGTCTTGACACACCAGCCGCTTTCGACCGGGTGCACCGCCAGGACGTCAACGACGCGCTTGCCCCGGCTCAAAAGGTACGAGAGAGTGGCGTTGCGGTCGCTCAGGGTCTTTGACTTCCTCCAGTGCGGCTGCTGGGAAGAGATGGTCGGCGGGAAGTCGCGCTTTCTCCTGCCCTGCATCGAGTAGAGCCACAGGTGCGGGTTCAGGAGGTTGATGCCCAGCGCCAGGTGCCAGTCGGCGATCCACTTGCGGCCCTTGAGGTTGAAGTCCTGCCCGGAGCAGCCGTAGAGCTCCGAAAGGGCACGCTTCTTGCCGAGCTGGTCAGCCACGGAGGAAACCTGCTTGGCGGTCGTCGGGCTTTCGATGTTGCGGTCGAGATGATCCATCCCCGGTATCTGCATATACTCGTAGTGCGGCATAGCGGCGCCGATCCAGCGTGTCTGTCCTGAAATCCTGTCCTCGGCCATCATATGCCCGGTAAGCGCCAGAGAGTTTTCCTCACACCAGTCGTAGAGCTGCTTCATATAGCCCTCTACGAACATCTCCGTGACCGTACGGTAAAAGTCGTATCTCGCTTTGTGGAAATCTCCGCAGGGCAGGAAAAGCGACAAGACATGGGGGATGATGTCGTAGCCTCGGCGATCTTTGAAAACGCGCGGGAGGCTCGGCGTCCAGGGCAGAGCCGGCCAGGGACTGCTGGAAAGCCGCGGCAGCGAGGGCTCGTCGGTAAATATGGCGGGGATCGTCTTGCCGAAGTCCTTACCGACCGCGGCCTTGTACTTCTCGTGCGTCTGGGCGATGAACTCCCTGGTCACGTCGGGGTCGAGGAGATCCACGTAGGACGAGCCCAGGAACCATTCATCCCCGAGGCCCATCGTGTACTGGTAGAGATGGTAGGTGGTACCGGGGCCTTTGCCCGTATCGGCAGCGCAATCCTCCGGCAGACGAACTGCCTTGCCGCCGGAGCTTATGCGGAAAGAGGCAATCGGTTTGAAGCGGGGCCCCTTTTCGAGCACGTTTTCCGAAAGGATAAGCCACTTGCCGCGATACTTCGCACCTTTTTTTGGCACTGCCCCTCCGGCAAAGCCCGACGGCCAGCGGTTCTCGTCGTAGAGGTAGGCGCACATCTTGAGCTTCTTCGCATGCGCGACAGAGGTCCTTACAACCTCCATCCACTTTTTTCCCATATACTCCGTGACGAGGCCCGGACGCGCATGCATAAAAAAGCCGCCCCAGCCGCCGGCGGCCATCTCGTCAATCTGGCGGCGGGCCTCCGCAGCATCGAGCACGCCGTTCCACGACCAGAAAGGCGCCTCGCGGTAAAAACTTCCTTTCTCGCGTCCTTTCATTGAAGCGGGCATACAATTTCCCTCCAGTGTTCATACCTCGTCGGGGGCAAAAAAACACTTGCGGCAGCCGCCCGGCCGCTTTGCGTCTTCAATACATATTCTTACCCTTGGACAGGCTAAACAGCCCCAGTGCCCCTGTCAAGTCTCTAAGTAACTCCAAGTGTAAGCAATCTGGTTGCCCGGTAGGATCGAGGCGTGTTTACCCGCCGTGGAGGCACGCCGCGCCCGCACAAGGCCAGACAATATGGCGTGGGGGCGCTGGTTCATTTGCGCCTACAAGCAAGGCGCATAAAAAATATCGGGCGCGATAAATCGCGCCCCTACAGAGCCGCCTGCATATGAAAACGGATGAAACTACAGCAACCAAGGAATAAAAAAAGAGAGCCCACGGTGGGATTCGAACCCACAACCTGCGCATTACGAATGCGCCGCTCTACCGACTGAGCTACATGGGCTTGGTTGCCGTTCTTGCAATATGGGCCAAACTGCCCGTGCAGCCAGAATACTACCCACGGCCCCGGCCAAAGTCAAGAACACGGGGGGAGGGCTTCGCCCCCTTTTTGCTAAGGGGGCCGCAGACGTTGTCTGCGGCAAGCATCTGACCTTCCGCGGGCGAGACATTACCTCGCTACAACTGATGTGCCGTGCCGCGGCGCGTATTCCGCATTGTCTGCGGGGCGTAAGACTGTATAATACGTGTTTCGGCCTGGGACTTGTGTTAAGAAAGGCGGCAGCGAATGTCGGCAGGCGGCTTGCGCGACTTCGACGGGCATTTCGGCCCGTACGGCGGGCGTTACGTGCCCGAAACGCTTATCAACGCCCTCGACGAGCTGGAGGAGGCCTACCGCGAGGCTAAGGCGGACCCCTCCTTCGCCGAGGAACTCGACTGGTACCTCGCCAATTACGTCGGGCGACCCAATCCCCTCTATCTCGCGTCCAATATGGGCGCAAAGTACGGCGGCATAAGGCTTTACCTCAAGCGCGAGGACCTCAACCACACCGGCGCCCACAAGATAAACAACTGCCTCGGCCAGGGGCTCTTAGCGCGCCGGATGGGCAAGCGCCGCATCATCGCAGAGACCGGCGCCGGCCAGCACGGCGTCGCCACGGCCACGATGTCGGCGCTCTTCGGCTTCGAGTGCGAGATATTTATGGGCGAGGAGGATGAACGCCGCCAGGAGTTGAACGTCTTCCGGATGAAGCTCCTGGGCGCGAAGGTCACCTGCATCAAGGCCGGCTCCAGGACTTTGAAGGACGCCACGAACGCCGCCCTTCGCAACTGGATGGCCACCGTGCGCGACACGCATTACGTCCTCGGCTCCGTCGTCGGCCCGCACCCCTTTCCCACGATCGTCCGCGACTTCCAGACCGTAATCGGCTGCGAAACCAGGGAGCAGATACTCCGGGCCGAGGGCCGCCTGCCGGAGGTCATCGTAGCCTGCGTTGGCGGCGGGTCGAACTCCGCCGGGATGTTTTACCCCTTCATCGACGACGACCAGGTCAGGCTCGTCGGCGTGGAGGCTGCCGGCAGGGGCCTGACCCCAGGCGACCACGCAGCGACTCTCATCAAGGGAAAGCCGGGCGTTCTCCACGGTGCGAAAAGCTACGTCCTCCAGGACGCCGACGGCCAGACGGACAGTGTGCACAGCGTCTCCGCCGGACTTGACTATCCCGGAGTGGGCCCGGAGCACAGCCGCTGGAAGGACACCGGCCGCGTCGAGTATACCGCAGTGACCGACGTCGAGGCCCTTGAGGCATTCCAGGAACTTTCGCGCCTTGAGGGCATCATCCCCGCGCTCGAATCGAGCCACGCGGTCGCACAGGTTATGAAAATAGGGCCGACACTCGGGGAGGGAACCCTCGTGGTAATCTGCCTTTCCGGCAGCGGTGCCAAGGACACTATGGAAGTCGCTCGCATCATCGGCGACCGGCCGGAGGAGTAGGAAACGAGAAATGAGCCGAATCGAAGACACCTTCGCAAAACTCGCCGACAGCGGCCAAAAGGCCTTTATGCCCTTCATCACCGCCTG
Organism: Planctomycetota bacterium; assembly: GCA_021160625.1. GTDB lineage: Bacteria > Planctomycetota > DG-23 > SLPQ01 > SLPQ01 > JAGHCE01. The sequence continues at coordinate 25,488 of JAGHCE010000066.1, forward strand.
TGACCCGTCAGTCGAGACTACGGTGGAGATAGTGGTCGCGCTGGAAGCGGCAGGGGCCGACATCGTGGAACTGGGCGTGGCCTACAGCGATCCGCTGGCCGACGGTCCGGTGATACAGGATTCCTACCACCGGGTTCTTTCCGCCGGGGGAACGGTTGCGGATTTCTTTCGGACGGTGCGCGAGATCCGCAAGCGCTCGCAAATCCCCATCGCCGCGATGGTGACGTACACGATTGTCTGGAAGGTCTCCCCGGAAGAATTCGTCGAAAAGGCATCCCAGGCGGGTGTCGACGCGCTTATAGTTCCCGACCTGCCGCCGGAAGAGGCACAGCGGCTTGTTGAAGCGGCAGGGGAAAAGGGCCTCGGCGTCATCTTCCTGGCGGCGCCTACCACGACTCCCGAGCGCATCAAGAAGATAGTCGCCGTTTCGGCGCCGTTTATCTACTACGTCAGCGTCGTCGGCACGACCGGCGCGCGCGACGCGCTCCCTCGCGAGCTTGCCGGCGGCGTCGCCGCGGCCAAGGCCCTTACCGACAAGCCGGTAGTCGTGGGTTTCGGGGTTTCAAGCCCTGAGACCGCCGCCGCAGTGGCGAAAATCGCCGACGGCGTCATAGTAGGCAGCGCCATCGTGCGCGTAATCACCGAGAACGCCTCGAAATCCCCCAAGGAAATCGCCGCCGCCGTTGCCGACTTCGCCCGCCCCATCGCCGAGGCAGTCAAGGCATAGGCTTGCCAAAGAGCGTCAACAACAGGGGCGACAGGCAGGAATGCCTGTTCTACTTGTGGATGCGGCACCGTAGGCGACAGGCAGGAATGCCTGTCCTACCCGGCAAAAAGGGGACAGTATTGCTCTGTTGAAAACAGTGTGCCACTCGTGGCTAATCCACCAGTAGGGGGGTTTCGCCCCCTTCCTGCTGCTACGGCCACTGGCGTTGCCCGTGGCAGTCCGCTGACTTTCCGCGGGCGCGATGAATCGCGTCCCTACAGAGGCTATGTGGCACTGGTGACTTTGTAGGATGGGCTTTAGCCCACGAGGTGAATTCTCGCTGTTCATTCCGCGTGCACCAGCCAACAGGTAGGGCGGACATTCTTGTCTGCCGTCGTTATTCCGCGGGCGCGGCAAGTTGACCCGCCTTGGAGGGCGGCGTCCCTACGATGCTATGTGGCACTGGCGACGCGGTAGGGCGCGGCTTGCCGCGCGCGGGATAAACAAGGGGCGCGCTTTATCGCACGAGCAAGCGAGGGAATGTTGCTGGGCGCAACGCATTGCGCCCCTGCGCGAGGTCAGAGAGCCTGGAACTCATAGACAAAGAGGGAAACGGTCACGCCTACTATTAGCACGCTGTAGGCGACCGAGCCGGCGACGAGGACGATGCGAGCGGTCTTGGGGTGGGTGATATGCACGTACTGGCAGATAAGCAGCACGAAGGTTACGAGGGCGAACTTGTAGATGACCATTCCGGTGAGGCCGAAGCGCACAATTACCCAGTTTGCGAGGATGTTGACTTCCCTTGCGCCGACGCTGAACGCCAAGCCCGTGAGCACAAGATCGGCGAAGTTCACAAGTATGAAAAGCGACGATTCCTCTTCGAGCGCCAGTTTGCGTTTGAACACGTAGCCGGCTTCCTTACGATATGTTCAGAGTCGGAAACAAACAAGAGTATTGGGTGCAGTCTTCTCCAAGTCAAGAGTTTTATCCTTTCGGGCAGCCGCTGGTGCCTCGTGAATGCGGGAGCAAACGAATGCCGCCGCGCACGTCACTTATTTCGGTTGTGATCCCCGCCTGGAACGAAGAGCGCCGCATTCGCCGAACCCTTGAGGCCCTTTTTCTGTGCGTGCGTCGCCTGAAGGCGGCCGGCGGCCGTGCCGAAGTCATCGTCGTCGACAACCACAGCAGCGACCGAACGGTTGAGGAGGCGCGCCGGTTCGACGTGAGGATAGTGAGCGAAGAGCGCCGCCTGATTGCGGCTGTTCGCAACCGTGGCGCACGGGCCGCGCACGGCGACTACCTTGTTTTTCTCGACGCCGACAGCCGCCCGTCGGCAAACGCGCTCGTGCGCATTTACCGTACGCTCGAGGGGGGAGGCTTCGTGGGAGGCGGCGTCAGGATACGCCCTCGGCGGTGGTCGGCGCTGTTTTTGGCGGTGTACGCGGCGGTGCCGCTGGCGCGCGTGGTCTGGGGGGTAAGCGCCGGGATGATTTTCGCCACGAGGGAGGCGTTCCGGGCCCTCGGCGGCTTCGACGAGCGCCTGTTTGCGGCCGAAGACCTCGAATTCGCGAAGGCGCTCAAGGCCTGCGGCCGCGCGCAGGGGCTTTTCTTTGCCAACCTGCACGACGTTTTCATCACCACGTCCGTCAGGAAGTTCGAAAAAGCGACTTTGAGGGATTTCCTCATCTTCCCGAGGTATCTTCTCGATAAGGAAAGCGTCACTAATCCGGAAAACTGCCGGTTCTGGTACGCGGCTCGAAACAGGTAGGAGTTGGAATTTGTCCCAGCAGCCCATCGGCATATTCGACAGCGGGGTAGGGGGGCTTACCGTCGTCAAGGCGCTCACTGCGGCCCTGCCGAGGGAAAGAATCGTCTATTTCGGCGACACCGCCCGCGTCCCCTACGGGATAAAGAGCGGCAACACGATCCGCCGATATGCGCTGGAGAACGTGCGTTTCCTCGAGCGCTTTGACCCGAAAATGATCGTTGTCGCCTGCAACACGGCCTCCGCGGCCGCGATGGACTACATCGCCGACAAGGTCGAAGTGCCCGTCGTCGGCGTCATCGAACCCGGCGCGGCGGCGGCGGTACAGGCCTCCCGCACAGGGGTAATCGGCATCGTGGCTACTGAGACCACTATCGCAAGCCGCGCCTACGAGCGGGCCGTCACGGCGCTGGCGCCCAAGGCCCGCATCGTCCAGAAGGCCTGCCCGCTTTTCGTGCCGATGGTGGAAGAGGGGCGCGTTGAGGGGCAGATCGTTCGGCTGGTTGCGCGCGAATACCTCGGCGGCCTTTGTGAACTCGGCGTCGACACGCTGGTGCTGGGCTGCACGCATTACCCGGCCCTCAAAGAGGTCATCCGCTCGGTGGTGGGCGCCGAAGTGAAGATCGTCGACTCGGCCCAGGAGACCGCCCGGACGGTCCGCGCCATACTCGACGAGCGCGACATCGCCGCCGAGGCCGGCGCCGGCGGCACCCAGTTTTACGCAAGCGACAACCCGGAGCGCTTCCGCCGCTTAGCCACACTCTTCCTCGGCGCCACCCCAGTAAGCGTCACCCTCGTAGAGCCGGAGGACTTCTTCTCCGGCGCCGGCGCAATATCAGATTAGGGACCATAGTTACACGTTTTTGCCACGTCTCGTCGGGGAGCCAAATAAATTTCGCGTGACTTTCGGGTGCGTTTGGATTAGCATAAAAACGGGTAGACGAGAGTCGCCCGGCTTTTTCCGTAACCCGTTAAGGGCAAAGAGTTAGGGGGGATTTCCATGCACCCCGGGCTTTTCTTTGTTCCGAAAGAGAGCGTTTGGGGTACGAAAGCAACCATGATGGTTGCTCCTGCACCTCAAAATTTCGGAGAAAAACTCTCAAACTCTCCGTTTAACACCCCCGTCAAAGCTAACAACCGCGTAACACCCGCACCCCAATCCGTCATTTCGAATTCC
>JAGHCE010000088.1 GCA_021160625.1 Planctomycetota bacterium
CACAATATGCTCCTTTGAAAAAACAGTTAAGCGCCCCTGGTTACGTGCCTCGGGCGCGATTCTCCAGAATCTCCTTGATTGCTTCCACTGTCCGAGCCGTCGCGCCCTGGGCGGCGATCAGGGCCTTTCTGCCGGCGGCGCCGGCGTTATTGGCGGCATCGGGGTCCAGGTAGGCCCTGACGGCGGCGGTGAGTTCTTCAGGGGCGCTTATCTGCGTGGCGGCTCCGGCATCGAGGAGGAGCTTGGAAGCCTGGGGGAAGTTCTCGACGTAAGGCCCGAAGATAACGGGTCTTGCGACGGCGGCGGGCTCGAGCATGTTCTGGCCGCCGCGCGGTACGAGGCTTCCTCCGACGAAGGCCACGTCGGCGGCGCGGTAGAGGTCGGCCAGCTCGCCCATCGTGTCGCCGAGGATGACCTGTGAACCGGACGCTCTGCCGGCAGCGGGCGGCGCGGACTTGCGTATAACGTCATAACCTCTTATTCTCATTAGCCTTGCGACTTCACTAAACCTTGTTTTGTGCCTCGGCACGATGAGGAGGCGCAGGCGATTGAGGTCGATCTTGAGCCGCCCGTAGGCGCCCAGGAGCGTCTCCTCCTCGCCTGCGTGAGTGGAGCCGCCGATTATGAGGATTTCGTCGTCAGCGACGCCCATTTCCCGCCTTAGCTGGTCGCGGCGGGAGGCGTCGAGGCCGGTGTTTATGGTGTCGAACTTAACGCTGCCGGTAACGATGATGCGTTCTTCGGGGACCCCCAGGGAGATGAGCCTCTCGGCGTAGGCATCGGTTTGGAGCATATAGAGCGTAACGCCGCCGAGAATGCTGCGGGCCGTCGAGGGGAAACGCTTCCAGCGGCGGTATGCGCGCTCGGTAATACGACCGTTGGCCACTACGACCGGAACGCCGAGGGCATTGGCGCGGCGGAGGAAGTTGGGCCAGACCTCCATCTCCATAAGTACCACGAGCCTGGGGCGTGTGCGGGCGAAAGCCCGGCGGACGGCCCGGGAGAAATCCAGCGGATAGTAGAAGACGCGTTTGCCGGGGTAGTTCTTCTCGGCGACTTCGCGGCCGGTGTTTGTGGTGGTGGAGAGGACGATTTCCTCGTCCGGGAGCGCTTCTTCGAGAGCCGATACGATGCCGCGCGCGGCCAGGAGCTCTCCCACCGAAACGCCATGGAGCCAGATGCAGTCGGAGCCGATGCGGGCGGGTATGAAGCCGAGTTTTTCTTTGAGGCCCGCGCGGTACTTGCCCGTGGTAACCATCTTGTAGAGAAACCAGGGGCTTGCCGCCAGAAGGCTGGCGCCGTAGAGCACGTCCATTGCGATGGGGTTCATTAAGAGCCTGTCCAAATAGAAAAACCCGCGCTAAAGAGCACGGGCCGCGTGCAGCTTTAGCAGTTATATTCACGTGGTCTGCAAGTTTGCGTTAAATCGACCACGACATCATATTATCAACATTACCAACAAAATGCAAGTCTATCGCCGCAGGCGCACTTGTCAAACCGATTCGAGGCACTCAGTAGGAAAGCCTCGGCTCGATTATGACAAGCGTGCGCTGCCGCCCTCCATCCTCTCTCTCGTGAAGAAACGTCCCCAGACGCATATCGGCCGGATCTGCGGTGGCCCCTGCAAGAAAAATCCCCCCCTGTGAAAACTCGAACACGGCCCCCAGGCCATCGAGCACCGTCTCTTCGCCGCCGCCGGGGCCCTGCTTGAAGAAGGGGGTAAGGAATATCCGCGAGTCCTTCCCCCGGCCTGCGATAACGATCTTCAGCAGCAACTGGAGGTTTTGAGCGTCTATGTAGGCGGTTTCGTCACGCACCTTGTAGACAAGGGCGGCGGAACGGACCCGGGCGCCAACGGCCACGTCAAACGATTTCCCCGATGGAATCACCATCTCGCGGCGCTTAGCCGCAAGCGTGGTGACCCGCTTGAGTGCGGCGCGTACCTGCGGGGCTCTCTTATGGTCGGCCGCGGCCACCCGCAGGCCGTTTGCCTTCCAGAGGGCGTCAACGTCACTTTCAGGCCGAGAGGCCGCCGCCCAGGCCTCCTCCACGATGTCTTCCTGCGCCGCGTCATAGTGCGCAAACGTGATGCGAAAGGTGAGGCTCTCCTTCACGTCGGGCTCGGCCAGAAACGACGTGTCCGGGGGCTGGGCAACGCGCTGGCCGTTGGAGGGGCAGCCGGTGAGCAACACCGCCAGGGCCGCAACCACGCCCGCCCCACTCATCCAGGCATATTTTTTTCCCGCCGTACGCATATGCTTTCACCTCGGCTGTTTCCTGCGGGTCCGGGCCTTGCAGGCCGCAGGGATTCCGCAGCTACCCGCCTGCGGTTGGGATTATCCCCTCCCGGCGGCGGATTTTCAACCGATTTGCGCCCCAGGCCGGATTCACCCGAAAGCCGAGCGCGCCGGGTCGCGTCCTCAAGACCGGCGTTCCCGGCGCGCTTTTCCCGCAATAAACGGCTCTTTTTCGTCTTACTGCGGCGGATAACCGTACCCGGTGACGGCTACTGCGTCGGCGGGGGGCCGGGCTGCCACGGCGGCGGACCGCCTGGTGCTCCACCGGGGCCAGGCATACCGCCGTTAGGGGGCATCTGCTGCATCTGCCGCTGCATCATCATCTGCATCGCAAGCATCTTCGCGGCGTTTATCTCACTTACGGGGATGTTGAGCTCAAAGCGCGCGGTGCGCCCGGAGAAGGAAACGGCGGCGGTGGTGTAGACCAGGCTCTCCGGCACGCTCATTGCCGGCGCGACAGGGGCGCCCATCATCTGCTTGGCCATAGCCATCTGGAAGGCGAACATTTTCGGCACGCTGACAAGCATCACACTCGATGGAGTTGCATCGAGTGTCTCCAGGCTCTTCTTGACCTTCGCCATGTCGATCCCGGCACTGGCACCCGAAAGCAGGTTCTCCATAGAGGACTTATCCGGCGACACCGCCAGGTATACACGCCCCTCCTTAGCCGCCACCCTGGTCACTATTGCATCGCCGTACATCGCCTTGATGGCCTTGACCTGCATCTTGCGGACGGCATCGGCCTGAGTTTGCTTCTCGGCATCGGCCTGCGTCTGATCGCCGCTCCCAAAGTCGAGGGAGTGCTTCATCACCTTGACGGGGACACCCGCGATGACCTCGTCGGAGATTTCCGGCGCCTGCATCCCGGCACCGTTACCGGCAAGCGTGGCCATCTTGAGCCACAGGGGGTTGCCGTACATTGTTTCAGTGCTGTCGACTATTGTCTCGGCGGCCTTCGGGGCATTGGTAGTCCTGTAGAGAGCCGCAACCCTGAAGGGTCCGTCCTGGTCCTGGAACATCGCAAACGTGGCGTTGTCGAAAAGCCCGTACTCCATCGACTTCTCGATCATATCCGCCATGCTGCCGACGGCTTCGTCTGCTGCGGACTCCTCTCCCGATGCGGCCAATGAGCGGACAAGGTCCTCGGTAACCTTCCCGATGTAATCCTTCGCCGTCTCAACCTTGAGGCTCATCGCTCCCAACATCACCGGATTCGCCGGCAAGAGCGTGATGTCGGAAAGGTCCACGCCCTGCTGCTCGGAGACAATCCTGCCAAAGAGGCTGTCCTTGACCATATCGGCATTGACAGTGACCTTGATCCCTTCGGCCGACGGCGCCAGCTCGAAGAGGGCCTCGTCAATATCCTTGTAGATGTCCTTCGCGACGGCAAGCTCCGCTGCCAGGACGGCCTTCTGCGGGCCGGAAAATCCCGGCATCGGCGGCAGCTTGTCGAGGTTTATGCTGTCGACGAGGTCCGGGTTGGCCTCCCGGAAGGACGATACGGAAAACGCGGCACATATCGGCGCACGCGTGAGTGCGTTCTCGATTGCGCTTCTGCGCTCTCCGGCTAAGGGCGTCGCGAGGGCCTCGGACCACTTGTCAAGGGCTTCCGGGGTCTCGGCGAACGCTACGTAATCGCCTCGGACGGTAAAATAGTTTCTACTGCCCCTCATATCGTCCACATAGTCGTAGGCGGCGCCTTCCTTTTTGCCCGTGCGGTCGCCCAGGGCCGCCCGCCAGGCGTCGAGGTCCTGTATCCGCATCAGGCCAACCACCTGCGGCTCATCGGGCGAATCCACCGCAGCCTCCTCCGGTGCACCGACTATCGGCGCCGCTTCATCCGCAGAAAGGGCCGGCACGAGCTCCGGTGCCGAGGCGTCTTTCTCAGGGTCTGCGGCGATTCCGGCAGGCAGAAAGACGACTACCGCCGCCGGTGCACAGAAGTCCACACCACCCTCGATGTCGGCGTCGAAGGTGAGCTTCTGGTGCAGCTTGGCGCTAAGATGCGCCGATGCGCCCGGCTGCACAGCGTCAATAAAGGTCCCTAAGGCGTCTTCAAAACCTGAAATAGAATCCACCGCGATAACGGCGCCGGCGTCCTGCGGCACAAGGTCGAGGACCTTGCCCGGATCGGCGAAAACCGCCGGGGACGCTATTGCAATGACAATGACCGCAAACAACATTCCCCCAAACCTTCTCTTCATATTGGCTCCTCCTCTTTCAGGACGACTGCGGACCGGATTCCCGTTAGTTCCCATGCACGCTCCCGGCATACGGCCGGCCGCGTCAGCAGGGCGTGCAGGATTGTATTGCTCTCCTCGCCGAAAGCAAAACCAAACCCGGCTCCGGGGAAACACCGCACAACCCCATTTACGCACGCGGGCCCGCAGTATTCACGATATTCCCGGACAATTTTGCAATCACCGCTGCGGACAAGCCAGCTCAACCGGCTTTTGCGGCGATATTTTCTAAATCCCGCTGCAACACTGGCCGATAAGTCTCTTGGTTTGAGCGGTTGATTATGAGGGGTTCTCTCGTTGCCTGCCACGGAAAGGAGGGGAATGCCTTAGAGAATAGACGAACATTTTTGACGAGAACCGCATTTTGAGCCTGTTTTCGTGGAGTTTCAGCGATTGTGCGCTGAATGTTGGAATAGACGTTTTCGGGTCCTTAGTGGAAAAGGGGAGCATTATGAGGAAGGTCTTTTTGGTGGCTTTGGTAGGGGTAATGTTTTCTGCGGCGCCGGTTTTCGCTCAGGAGGGAGATCTTGGCCCCGTAGGCGGCAATCTGGGTAACCTGACACCCGGCTTTGCAACGTCACTGGCCGACACGACCACGGTCGAAGTAGGCCAGGTGGAACTGGGGCTTGCCGGTGGTTACTGGACCAACGGTACGGTCTTTGAAACCGGTGCCGTCCAGTTGACCTACGGTCTTGTCGACAACGTGGAGCTTATCGGCAAGTGGGGTTGGGTGCTGGGCGAAAGCAAGGTCGACGGCAACGGCGATACGGTGGTAGGTATCAACGCCAAGCTGGTTGAGGAAAACGACAATATGCCGTCCATGGCGGTCGAGGTTTCCGGAAGGTGCCCCACCGGTGACGGCTTCACCGGCTACGACGGCACGGTTCTGGGCGTTGCAAGCAAGACCTACGGCGACCTGAGGGTGCACGTCAACGCCGGCTACACCACCATCGGCGATTCGACTTCCGGTATGCGTAGCGACACCGACTACTTCGCGGCGGGCATCGATTATCCGCTCCTGGACAACGTCGTTCTCGTAGTTGACGGTGTTTCGGCCGAGTCGGCGTATGAAGGCGAAGATCGCCTCCAGTCTGCCGAAGCCGGTATCCGCACGTCCCTGACCGACGTCGACACGCTTTCGGTCGGCGTTTCGGTAAGCGTCGGCAACGGTAACGCGACGCCCGATTTCACGGCGACGGTAGGCTACCAGAGGGCTCTGTAAGGCCTCTCCTCCGGCGGTTTCCCCTAAAACGGTGACCGGGGAAAAGGCCGGAGCACAAAAAGTCAGGCAAGCGCCCGTGCGAGAACCGTGCGGGCGCTTTTCTTTTCGCGTTGCCTCCGGCGCCTCCATTGAGTGAAAAGTTTGTTGACAAACGCCCGCCGCGCGGATAATCCTGTACATAGACTCTGCCCTGTGCAAGAGATATCCCCACAGACCGTCTCCTGCAGGAATGATCGAGGCACCAAAATGGTCGAATCGCAATACTGGGTGTGGACGGCAAAGCAAACCCCCAAACTTCAAACCGAAACCCTGCCCGCTCCCGCCACAGGAGAGATTCTCGTCAGGACACGCTACACGGGCGTCTCCCCGGGCACGGAGATGGCGCTCTATATGATGACGCACGTGGGGTTTGCCGATCCGAAGAACACCTACGCGAAGTATCCCCACCGAGGCGGGTATCTCAACATCGGAGTGATTGAGGCTGCCGGGGCACAGGCGGCCGGGCAGTGGCAGGTAGGGGAATGGGTTTTTTCGTCTGCGGGGCACTGCGGCTGGTGGCTGGACAGGCCCGACGAGGTATGGGGAGGGTGTTTTTGCCTTTCACAAGTCCTGCGCAGCCCCGAGTCCTGCTTTCTGGGATTGGTGCGGGTTGCCTATACGGCGCTCCACGTGGCTCCTCCCGCCCTCGGTGAGCGCGTGGCGGTGTTCGGAGCGGGCCTTGTGGGCAACTTCGCCGCGCAGCTCTATGCGGTGTCCGGCGCGGACGTCCTCGTGGTGGAAAGGGATGCTTTCCGCCGCGAAATCGCCGAAAAATGCGGCCTTCGGGCAGTTTCATCCACAGGTGAGATCAAGGGGTATTTCGGCGCGGAGCCTGCGATCATCGTCGAGGCGACCGGAGTTCCGGCGCTCTGCGTGGAGGCTATGGAGCGCGTTGCCCAGGGCGGGAGGGTGGTTATCCTGAGTTCGCCGCGCGGTGAGGCGCCCGTCAATTTCTACAGGCACATACACTCAAAGATGATAAAAGTCATCGGCGCGCATTCGAAGGCGCTTGGCGATTCCCAGGCCGCTATGGACCTCATAATCGGTCTCGTGTCCGCAGGCAAGGTGAAACTCGCGCCCTGCCTGACTCACACCGAGTCCTGGCGGGACGCGCCGAAGGTCTGGGACGCTTATGCCCGCGGTGCGAAAAACCGCCTTGGAACGGTCTTCGACTGGGAAAGATAGCCCGGCGGCGCCATTTATGCCTTTTTTGCCTGGTTTGCGCCGCTTTCCGTATGGGGGTATAGTGAAGGTAGTCCCCGCAGTCACCTTCACAGGACGTTTTGGTAAGTGACGAAGTCTTATAGACCGCTTAGCGTCATCATCTCGCCTGTTTTCGTAAACGGCACGTCGCTGCTGCGGGCCTTCGGCAGGCGGGGGGCGCATTGCGTGGCCGTCTCTTCCCGGCGCGATGTCTCCGGATTTGCGTCGCGCTTCGCACACGAAAAGGTCCTCCTGCCGCAGCTGGGCCAATTGCCGGGGCTCTTTGCGGACTGGCTCCTGTCTCGGCGGGACCTCTACGG
>JAGHCE010000250.1 GCA_021160625.1 Planctomycetota bacterium
CTACGAGGGGACGATTCTGGCGGAGCTCTCACCGGGTGACGCCGTCGGCGAGGCGAGGCTGCCGGCCGACGGCACGGCCATCACGCTTACCGACGCTGGTGCGGCCAATCCTGCGCTTTCGCTGTCGGCGGCCGACCAGAAAGAGTTCTGGCGGGCGCTGCCGAAGATATCCTGGATGCTTGAGGTAAAGCCGCGCGCGGGAGCACAGGTGCTTGCCGAAAGCGTCCCCGGTGCCTTGCCCGTGGTCCTTGAGGAGCGCTTCGGCCGGGGCCGCACGATCCTTATCGCCACCGACGAGCTGTGGCGCTGGCGGCGCAGGGTCGGGGACAGGTACATCTACCGTCTCTGGGCGCAGCTGGTGCGCTACCTCGGTGCAAGGCGCCTCGGCGGCGGCGAGGTGCCCGGGGAACTCGTGATCTCGGCGGACTCCTTCGCCCTGGGGGAGAGCGTGGAGGCGACAGCCTACATAGAGAACGGCCTGGGGATGCCGTTTGACGAGCCGTCAGCCGAAGGGTTCCTTGAAGATGCCGGCGGCCGGCGGCAGGATGTGGCGTTCTCGCGGACGGGCGAGGGGCGCGGGCTGTATCGTGTGCGCTTCCCGGCCGGTGCGCCGGGCAGATACACCCTGTACGCACGCGGGCCGGGGGGGTTCATTTCGGGGGGCTTTACCGTCTCGTACAAGCCCCTTGAGGCGCTTTCGCGCCGGCCGGACGTGACGGCCCTTGATGCCCTGACCCGGGCGACCGGCGGCAGCGTTCTCGCGCCGGACGAGATTGGCCGAATACTCGACATCCTCCCCGCAAAGGGCAAGACGACCACCACGGTGCGCACAGCGCCGGTATGGGCGTCGTACTGGCTCTTGGTGCCGCTGGTGGCGTGTTTCTGCCTCGAGTGGCTGCTCCGCAAGCGCTGGGACCTGATGTAGGCGCGTCGTCTGCGAAATTCAACCAACCTTTCGCATAGTGCTTGACCCCGCCGTGGCAATCTGGACAAATAGGTTGTGGGAGGAAGTCGCGCCTGGGTGATGCCAGGGCGTGCGGATTTCAGTGGCGGCGGCGGCCGCCGGACGCTCTAAGATGGATAGGAGTGACTGTGATGGAAGGCAAAGAGGTCAGGTTCATTTCAAACTTCCGCGACGAGGCCGACGTGTGCGCTTTCAAGGTATCCGGCGCGCGCGCCGAGTGGGCCGCGACCACCGAGGACGGGGCGCTCATTGAAGGCGTTGCGATGCAGGCCGAGGCCGTCAAGGGCGGATCGCTTCACCTGGTCCTTCTGCCGGGAGATAGCTTCACGACACTGGAGTACACGGGTGAGGCGGGGATGCCGTCGGACTGGTCGGGCTTTGATACTTTCGTAATGAACTTCGACTGCGGCTTCGGGTTTATGGTGAACGTCTGCCTGGCGCTCACCGACGGCCGGGGCCGTGAGTATTCCGCCGACAACCTCTCGATACTGCGCAGCCGCAACCGCGTGGAGGTGCCGCTCTCGGAGGCTGTGGCCGCAGGCGGGGAGGCGCTTGACCTGTCGGACGTAAGGCGCCTCGCGCTCGAGATAAGAAGCGCCGAAAAGTTCGAGCGTGACATCTGGCTTTTCCAGTTTCACCTGGCGAGGGCGGCCGCGCCCGTCGTGAAGGCGGCCGAAGACGTGATGCTCTTTGATTTCGGTCCGCTCGGCTCGCGCGTGATGCCGGGGGCGCGCCTCGTCACGGAAAAGACCGCGTACGAAAAGTGGCGCGGCTACGGGTGGACGGAGGGCGCCGAAGCCGTCACGACCGCCAACTTCAGGAAGCTCGATTCGCTGATCGGTGACTGGGCCTGGGCGGACCTCGACGGCGGCGAGGCTCGTCTGCGCGTGGACATACCCGACGGAAAGTACAAGGGCCGCTTCTACGGCGGCAACTACAACTCAAAGGTCGTTGCCGTGCGGTCGTTCGAGCTCTCGGCAAACGGCGCGAGGGTCGCCGGAAAGGCCGTGGACCCCGAAACGTACTACACCACCGAGGGCCACTTTGCGGGTATGAACGAATGGTACATGCTTGGCGAGGACCCCTACGAGAAGCACATAACGCCATTTTACCAAAAATACGACTTCGATTTCGAGGTGACCGGCGGCGCGGTGGAGTTCGCCTGGAGCGGTACGCTTGCGGCGTTTGGGCTGCTGGTTGCCCCGGACGCCGGGGAGCGCTTCGAGGAGGCCTGCCGTGCGGTCGAGGATGCCAGGCAGAGGGAGTTTGCCGAGTCGATCCGGCAGCCGCAGGCCGCCGGGGAGATTGCAGTCTCCCGGGAAGAGACCGAGCGCGGCTTCGTTGTTTGGAGCAGGCCGTTTGCAAGGGAGCTGGGGGTTTTCGACGTGCCGACCGACGACGAGCGCAACCCGGAAGTCCTCCGGCTGAAGGCGGCGCGCGGCGAGCGGGAGATCTCAGCGTTTACGGTGACGCCGCTTCGGGATGTGGGCGATATCGAGATTGCGGTTTCGGACCTGGCCGCGGCGGGAGGCGCGCGGATTGACGCGGGGTCCGTCGAGGTCAGGGCACTCAAATATATGTGGGCCGGTTCTCCCGCCACGGTGGTCCCCTGGTACCTTTATCCCACCGGCCGGGCTCCGGGGCAGGGGCGCGTCAACCGGACGTTTTACCTTACACTGACGGTTCCGATGGACGCCGCCGAGGGAACGTACGAAGGCACGGTGACCATCCAGACGGAAAAGGGCGGCTCGGTTGAGGTGCCTCTGCAGGTCACAACGAGGCCCTTCAAACTCGTCGCGGATCACCCGGTTTCCTACTCCTGGTGGCGCGCGAGCCCCTACAGCCTCAACTACTGCCTGAGGTATTTCCTGCCGGAAAAGGCGGACTACTTCCGCGCGCTGATGGAGGCGGAGGTATTGAACCTTGTGGCTCACGGCTGCAACGCGTACTACTTCACGCCGCCGATTTTGACAGGCGTAGACGGCGAGCACGTCAATCTCGATTTCTCGATAATCGACGAGGAGGCAGCCCTTTGCCTCAAGCACGGCCTGTGCGGCGAGAACCATCCGGGGATGATTTTCGTTCTGCCGGACGTGGCGCGGCACCTGATGCACGAGACGCGCACCGGCGACCACCTTGAGCCGGAGGACATCTCCCGGCTGGATGAAGATGACAAGGTCGAGGAGTTCAGCGACCTCTTCAACGCACGCTTTCTGGACGTGGTCAGGCAGCTGCAGGACTATTTCGAGAGGAAGGGTTTAAACGTCCTGATATATGCCTCGGACGAGCCGCGCGAGCGAAACACGAATCGCTGGAACCGCAGCCTCGAAGACAGCATCACCTATTGCGATCTCATTCACAAGAACGTCCCCGGCACGCGCATCTATGTCGACCCGATGCGCGACGAGAACGCCGGCGTCGACTACCTCCCGCTTCTGGACCACGTCGATGTCATCGGCACGCACCCGTGGGACCAGTCGGCGCGGATAGTGGAGCACTGCCGAGGCGAGGGGCGCCCGCAGCTGTGGTACTTCAACGCGATTGTGTGGGACCGGTACGACTTCGGCTACCAGGTGGCGGCGGCCGGCGCCACGGGTTTCTGGCAGTGGCATTTCCAGTGGGACTTGGTGCCGTTCCTGCCGTTTCACCCCGGTTTCAAATGGGGAGCGACGGTGCCGGGGCCCGACGGGCCGCTGGACAGGCTACGCCACGAGATTGCCGCCGACGGGATAGACGACTACCGCTACGTCGCCACCCTCCAGGCGCGCATAAGGCAGGCCGGGGAGGCCGGCGGGGCCGCTACCGCCGTCGCGGCCGCCGAAAAGGTACTGGGGACTCTCCTCGAAGAGGCCGAAGCCTATCCAGTCCGCGAGCAGTACGCGACACGCCCCAGGCCCCCGAGGGACGAGATTGCCGGCAAGACGCTCGACGAGTGGCGCGACATACTGGCCGAGCATATCATCGCCATAGACGCTGGTGCGTGAGAGGGGCACAGTTGAAGAAAGCGTTCCCCCCGCGCGTCGGTAGTATGCGAGGCGGAAAATTGGGACTTGTGGATGCGGGACTTGCGGATGGAGGTGCGGCGTGAGAAGGAACCTTTTGCTTTGCGCGCTTGTGGGGCTCTTTTTCGCCTGTGCGGCGACGGGGGCATCCAGGGGAACCGCCCCCACCGAAGAGGAGCACCCCTCTGTCGCGCCCGCCGCCGAGGTATATGCACCCGCCGCGCCCGCCGAAGTAGAGACTGCCGCCGACAAGGCGCCGCAGCAGGCTGCGCTTAACAAGTTCATCGAGCGGCTGGACAGGAAGGCCGCGGCTATCCGCACGCTCCAGGCGGACCTTACCATCACCAACTACTACACGTTCTCGGGTCGCAAATCGGTTCGCTCCGGCGGGATATATATCCGTAAGCCGAGCGACATCTTTCTCGACCTCAAGAAGGACTACCCGCGCAAGGTCTGGCTGACTGGCAGCGAGATTGTCGACTACAATCCCGACCTCGGCACCGCCGTCAAGGTGGAGCTTGCCAAGGACGGCAAGAAGCCGGAGATTATCGGTCTTTCGACGGGATTTGCCGAGCTTGGTGACCGGTTCATCCTTACCCTGGATGAGCCCTCCGGGGAGAAGCCCGCCTGCCGCATCCTCACGCTGGTGCCGAAGCCGGACGTCAAGGCGGATTTCACATCCGCCCAGCTCTACATCGACGCCGAGACTCTCCTGCCTGTAAAGATTGTCCAGAAAGACTCCGAGCTTGACCTGGTCAAGACCTGGGGCCTGTCGAACATAAAGGAAAACCCGCGGCTCCCGGCCCGGCTTTTCAAACCACGCCTCGCCAGGGGCACGGATGTGACCGTGAAGAAGCTGGGCAAGTGGGACGGTCCGTAGAAACGGGGTGCGGCTACGCGAGCGCCTCGCCGCGGGCAAGCTTCTCGCCCGCCTCCCGGATCGTGGCCAGGAGGTCCTTTCTCTGCCTTGCGGGGTTCTTGCCGGTGGAGTCTACGCCGAGGGTATAGGCCGTCTCGATGCGGAAGTAGTATTCAAACCGTCCCTTCCACCAGTCGAGCAGGTCCTTGCCGTACGACATACCCGGACCGGCTTCCCAGTCGAGGAAATATGCGCCTTTCTTGCCCTCGGGCATCCACCTCTCCTGATTGAGCCCTATGAAGCAATACAGCCGGTCGAGGAAGGTTTTGGCCTGGGCGGTTACCTGGTCGAAATACACGGGGCTTGCCTGTGCGATGATGTCCGCATCGGCCACCTTCTCGTAAAGCGGCTGCATATCGTCATCGAGGATGCACTTGCGGGTCTCCTTGCAGGCGTTGCAGGCCCGGCAGCCACCCACGTCGAGCTTCGGGAAGTCCACAAGATCAGTTTCGGCCCCCGCCGCAGCCGCCCCTTGCAAAAACGCCTCCAGAAGCGCCGCCGAATTCCCGTGCCTGTGGGGACTAAGAAGCACTCCTAAAACCTTCATACTCGCCTCCTTCCCGCGAACTCGCGCCCATTGGCCCGCAAGCCCAATCTACACTTCGCCCCGCCCCCGGTCAATACTGTAAACGCCCTATCGACAGCGACGCGGCCGATAGCCCTACGCACTGCCCCGGCTTCCGGCGGCCTTTGAGGCTTGCCGAAGGCGGTTTCTGCCGGATAATGTTGCTTGAGTCGGTCGCGCTCATCGGGCCTTGCGGCTTGCCGGGCGGCCGCGAAGGTCCAGAGGCATAAGATGGGGGGCTTGAGATGATTTGGTTTCTGGGGATGGAAATGCGGTTGAGGTGTCTGGGCATTGGTGTAGGTGCACTGTTGTTGGCGGTTGGTGCGCTGTCGGGGGTGGCTTCTGGCGGGGAGAATCACGAGAGCGATGCGACACTGATGAAAGTGGTCGCCGAGCGTCGGCAGGCGTCATTGGACAGTTTGCGCAGCTGGAAGGGAGTTCGTAAACGCACCGTCACGGAATTGGCGCCGGACGGGAAGGAGCACCTTTCACAAGAGTCCAGTACGGATTTTGCATTCGATGTCGACCTGAAAGCCATTCGGTGGAAAGTGGAATCGACATTCTACGGCAGTGGAGCAAGTGGAGCCGACATGAGGTCGATCGACGGAGCCCTCAGGATGGACGGCAGGGACTGCTCGTTGTCGTGCGAACCCGAGAGACGTCAGAGAGTATGCAACATAAGAAGGGATGACGGCAGCAGACGCGACCCCCGGAGAACCGGTTTTGAGATAATCGACCAGTTCGATCGAAACAGGGACGATCTTTTCAAGGTATATGAAGCATACGAACGTTATCTTCAAAACGAGAACACCAGCGCGTTCTTGAGGCGTGAAGGAAACCTCATAATTCGGGGTATGAAGGGCGGCCCAGAAGGCTTTCTGAACCAGTGGACCTACGACCTGGACAAGGGTGGCAATCTGGTGGAGTATGTCGGCAGGTATTCGCAGCAGTCGGCCCAGGAAGTATGGAAAACGGATTACCTCCTGCAAGGCGGAGCGTGGGTCCCAACGAAGATCTCCTGGAAAACGTTCAAAGACGGCAAGGTCATACGCGAAGACGAAGCCGTTTTTACAAACGAGGTGGTAAACGAACCTTTGGAGCGAAGCGTTTTCTCACTGGAAAGCATAGGACTGCGGCCGGGAGACGGGGTTTCCGATCAGAGAACGAATCTTGAATACATATACGACGGCTCAGTTACGGACGATAAATTCATGAGCAGCCTCAAGCCGGCCAGGGGCATCGACGCCGCGCTGGATTTGCCGGAAGAAGAGACCTTGCAGCCCGATACGGAGACCCAAGCCCCTTCTGCGGGTGAGCAGCCGGTAACCGGCAGCGACCGCAACGTATCGAATGAGGAACGCCCCGGAGAACGGCAAGGCGGTTTTCTCAGATACCTCCTGGCAATTGTGCTTGTTGTCGTAGTACTGGCGGTCATCGTTCTTATACACAAGCGCGGCAACAACCGGTCACACGGGTAGGTCCCAACGCTGTTGTCCGCGGGGAAAAGTCATCTCCTGCAAGTGACAGGTCACCATGCCGCGCAATCCGCGCCGGCGGCCTTTGAGGCTTGCCGAAGGCGGTTTCTGCCGGATAATGTCTTTCGATTCGGACGGGATTGTGAAGTCGAGGGGTATATGGACAAGTTCAGCTACGCCTTGGTCAAATGCGCTGTGGAGGTCTTCGGGTGCCGGGGGCCCGTTTGGGAGACGGGGTCGTACCGCGTTGAGGGGCAGGAGGAGTATGGCGACCTTCGAACGCTTTTCCCGGGCGTCGAGTACGTCGGCTGCGACATACGCCAGGGGCCCCTTGTCGACCGGATCGAAGATATCACGGCCCTTTCGGGCGGGGACGCCTCGGTGGGGACGCTTATTTCTCTCAATACACTCGAGCACGTCTTCGGGATATGGAAGGGCTTTGCCGAGATCGCGCGCGTCGTTTCCGACGACGGGATGGCGATTTTGAACGTGCCGTTCTATTTCAAGGTGCACGACTACCCGGGGGATTACTGGCGGATAACGCCCGAGGGGATGGCGGAGGCGACGGAGGCCTTTCCGTGGCGGATTGTGGGCTCCGTGGGCTGGGAAACGACGCCGACGACGGTCTTCTCGGTGGGTTTCAAGAAAGCGCCCGACGACCTCGAGGAAAAGTTCGGCCGCTTCATTGCCCGCCTCGAAAAGGAGGGCCCCGAGCGCCCCGGACCCTGGAAGATTCTCAAGGCCCGTCTGGGCTACCACACCCTCGGCAAGCGCCCCTTCCGCAATATCCTCCACGCCGGCGACGTCCGCGCACACCTGGTCACACCGTAGACGGTCCCGTCACGGTGTCAGGAATTTCCGATTTGCTGCGGCCTAAGACAACAAAACGTTGCCTGTATGGTTCTGACGCTTCTAGGGAGGCTCACTTAAGCGCCAGATGCCTTTTCCTGAGTCTGTCTCAGGAGAGATTCGCCCGCTTTGTCTGAGCTTCGACGCTGCCCAGCGGACATCATATTGCCAAGTGTAGAAAAGATCTCCAGAGCATCTCAATTCTTGTTCATGGTTATTCCAAATGTACTTGCACACCGTAGCTATCTTGCCTTGGCCTCTGAGTCCTTGCAGAGCCTCAACGACCCACTGAACCAAGTCATCTTTATTTGCCATTGTCTATCTCGAGAGGCCAAGCGCTAACGTTTGCCGTTCCGTCGGTTTTGGCGAAAACTGACAAGATGCAGGCGATTCCGGCGTCTGTCTGAAAGTTACGGTTCATACAAC
>JAGHCE010000173.1 GCA_021160625.1 Planctomycetota bacterium
AAGCTGGCCGACGCGCTTTCCAAGGCGCGCGGCGCGCTATCACGAAGGGACCAGGGCGCGGCGCTTGCGGCTGTTGCCGAGGTATTGAGGCTCGAGCCGGGCAACGCTGAGGCGGCGAGGCTGAAAAAGATAACGATGCGTGTGCCCGCGGGTTTCCGTGCGGCGCCCGGTACGGCTGCGGAGCCGTACACCAATACAGGCTGGGCGAAGGAAGTAATTCACGAAAAGACCGGCATCGAGATGGTCTTCATCCCTGCCGGCGAGTTTATGATGGGGAGCCCCTCCGGGGAAAGCAGGCGGGACAGTGACGAGGGACCGGTGCACAAGGTTGTACTAACGAAGGCATTTTATCTTGGGAAGTACGAGGTGACGAACGGGCAGTACCAGGCATTTCTGAATTCCGCGGGATATGACGGGTCGCGGGATGCGGATAGTGACTATCTGCGCCATCATCGCGATTGGAACAAGTACGCCTCGACAGGTGATTCGTATCCGATAGTCTGTGTGTCATGGAAAAACGCACAGGCGTATTGTAAATGGGCGGGTCTGCGATTACCGACGGAGGCGGAGTGGGAGTATGCGTGCCGTGCGGGCAGCAGCACTCGATTCTCGTTTGGTGATAGCGACAGCCAGTTGGACAGTTACGCATGGTACAACGGCAACAGTGGGAGTAAGACGCATCCTGTGGGCCAGAAGAGGCCTAACGGGTGGGATCTGTACGACATGCACGGGAACGTGTGGGAGTGCTGCGCGGACTGGAAAGGAGATTATCCTTCGGGCAGCGTGACGGACCCGCAGGGTCCGTCGTCAGAGTCGGCTCGTGTGTTGCGCGGCGGCTCGTGGAACATCAATCCGCAAAACTGCCGCTCGGCTTACCGCAGCTACTACTCGCCCGACTACTCGGGCAGCGTCAGCGGGGTTCGCGTCGCGAGGACAATAAATTAACCCTTTGCACTTTATCCCTTTTACCCTTTGGGGGTGCAGGGGGCTTTAGCCCCCTGCTCGCGGTTATTTTTCGCGCTCGCGTAATGTGGCATTGGTGGCCCGCCACAGCGGGTAAATTTATCCACCAGGCGGTGTGGCGAACTTGCCCACCAATGAAACGGGCGCAGCGAGCGGCGCCCCTGCGAAGCGGCTTTGACGATGAGGCGACGCATTGAATAAGATTCTTGTCATCGACGACGAAATCGAGAAGGTGCGTGGCGTCCTCGAGGAGCTCCTCGACGGCTCTGAACTCCTCTACGCCGAGAACGGCCACAAGGGCCTCGCAATGCTCTCCGACGACGTCTCCGCTGTGCTCCTCGACATCAAGATGCCGCCCACCGTCGGCAACGACCGCGAGCGAGAGGGGATAGAGGTGATGGCCGAGATAGCGCGCCGGCGGCCGGGGCTTCCGGTGGTGATGTTCACAAGCCACGCCGACGTGCCGCTGGTACTCGAGGCGGGAAGGCTGGGCGTCTTTGACTACGTAGTGAAGATGAACGAGCCTGGGCGGCTCGTTTCAGTCATAAAGAAGGCGCTTGCTTCAAGCAGCGCGTCGAGCGCGCGCACCGGCAGACGCGACCGCTTCGGCACCCTTGTCGGCTCGTCCGAGCGGATGCAGCGGCTGTATGAGGACATCGAGCGCGTCGCGCCGCGCGAGATGGACGTGCTTCTTTTAGGCCCAACTGGAAGCGGCAAGGACCTCGCCGCGCGCGAGATACACGCCGCAAGCCGCCGTGCCGCCGGCCCCTTTCGAGTGGTAAACGTCGCCGCGATCCCCGTCAACCTCTTCGAGAGCGTCCTCTTCGGCCATGCAAAAGGCTCGTTCACGGGGGCCACGTCCGATAAGCCCGGCGAATTCGAGGCGGCCTCAGGCGGCACGCTTTTTCTGGACGAGATCGGCACGCTGGCCACGGATGTCCAGGTCAAGCTCCTTCGCGTCCTCGAGGAAAAATGCATCACGCGCATAGGCGAGACGAAATCACGCTCCGTCGACACGCGCGTCATCACCGCCACCAACGCCAATCTCCTCAAAGAGAAAGACGAGGGGCGCTTCCGCGAGGACCTCTACTACCGCCTTCGCGTCGCGACGGTGATGGTTCCGCCGCTTTCCGACAGGCGCGCCGACGTCCTGCAGCTGGCCGACTATTTTCTCGACCGGACGGTGAAGGCCGAGGGGCTGGCGCGGATTGCCTTTTCCGAGGCGGCCAGGCGCGTGCTTGTCTCACACTCGTGGCCCGGCAACGTGCGGGAACTCGAAAACTCGGTGAAAAGCGCCGCCGTTTTCGCGCGCGGCGCCGAGATAGAGCCGGCCGACCTCGACCTCGAGACCAACGGCAGTTCGATAACCGTGCACGACCTCGAGGGGCTATACCGCGACCAGAAGGCCGGGCGAACTGAAATCACCGGTCCCCGCGAATTCAAGACGAAGTACGGTGAAGAGGCCCTCCGCTACTGCATGAAAAAGGCCGTGGAGGAAACGCATGACCAGGCGGCCGCAGGCATACTGCTGGGGTTTCTGGGAGAGGGGCACAGCGAAGAGCAGTACAACAGTTTCAGGCAGTGGTTCAGGCGGCTTGGGCTTACGAGCCGTGGGATACTCAGGGGCGACTGAAGGAGTACGCGCGCCGTAGCACGGAAGTTACGGCTGCAATGGGTCTTTGGCCGCGAAGGACCGCTTTCGGGACGGTTTTGCGTGAGAAGCGGCAAGTGGCACGGCGGTTGCTGATGTGTCAGGCGCCGAAGGGGGTTCCTTCGGACGCCGGCCGGCGCCGGTGATCGGCATACGACAGACTGACGGGAAGGAGATGGTCATGAGAAGATGGGTGTGGATGGCGCTGGTCGTTGCACTGGCGTGCGCGGCGGCTGCGGAAGAGGTGGCCCGGCCGCGCGAGGAGAGGCTGGAACTGCCTCCGGCATGGCAGGGGGTGGACGCGCAAACGAGGCTTCTTGCCAAGCGCGCCGCCGAGGTGGACGCAGACAGGCGGCTTGTCGAGCGCATCTACGGCCTCAGGCTCGATGCACAGACGACGGTTCTCGACCTCGTCCAGGTGAGTGACGATATCCGCGGGGCGCTCCGTGAGGAGATTAAGGGCATCCGCACGACTGAGGTTGCCTACGCCGCCGACATGACGGTGGAGGTCGTGCGCGAGGTGACAGTGCGCGAGGTCATCGAGACGATAAAGAGGACCATCACGCGCACAAAGGCCGTCCTCGGCGTGAGCGTCGACACGCTCGAGGAGGTCACACGCGAGACCAGGGACACTGTCCTTGGCGTGATGGGCAACGGCGCCGTGCCGGGCACGCGCGGCGAGAAGCGAATCCAGGCCAAGCGCGCCGCCGAAATGGACGCCTTCAGGAAGTTCGCCGAGAAGATCGTCGGCGTCAAGGTCTCCTCGGAGACGAAGGTTGAGAACCTGGTTCTGGCGAGCGACCGCGTCATGACGAGCCTTGCGGCCGGAATAAAGGGCGCGAAGACCACCGACATCGTCTATCACCAGGACGACTCCTGCGAAGTTACGATGGAGCTCACGCTGCGCGAGATCATTGAAACGCTCCAGCGTACGTACAAGCGTTACGGCCGCGACGGGAAAGTGAGCGACGACCAGTGGCGGAAGGTCTCGACCGAAGTCAAGGACAAGGTCATCGAGGTCGTCGGGAGCGGCGCGCCGAGGGCAGAGGGGGCAGAGTCCGTCGGGACTTCCTCGTCTGAACTTTACTCCCAGGAGATCCAGATAATCCGGCGCGTCATCAAGCGAGAGGTTGGCGTTTTGTGATGCCACGAAGGAGGACTGATATGAGGCTTAAAGCTGCAGTGGCGCTCGTGACGGTCGCGTTTCTCCTTGCGGCCGCCGGATGCGCCCACAATACTTCGCTCACGCGGGAGAACGAAAACGTGTCCCGCACCGTCTCGGCGGAGCCGTCGGTGACCGGCATTCCAGCGTCATCGTCGGGCTCGACCACCGAGGTCAGCGGCAAGGTCGTCGAGGTCGAACAGACAACCGAGACGCGCGTCATCGAGCGCACGACGGTGCCCTGATTCCCCAAATGGAGACTTCATGACCAGGAAAGCGATAGCGGCGTTCGCGATTGCGGTGCTGGTGGCTTCTTCGGCCGTGGTGCTCGCTCAGGAGGCCGGCGAACTCGTGGAGGTTACTGTCACCGGCGAAAGCGCGCATTCCTTCGAGGCGGCCAAGGAGGACGCGCTCAGAAGGGCCGTCGAGGCGGGGGCGGGCAAGACCGTCTTCTCCGACACGCACGTGTCGAACTTCCGCCTGATGCACGATACCATCGTGAGCCGCGCCGCCGGTTACGTAAAGTCATACGACGTTCTCTCGCGTGACGAGGCCGACGGCGTGTACAGCATGCGCGTGCGCGCCGTGGTCGCCGTCGGCAGCATCGACGAGGACTGGGGCGCCTTACAGATACTCCTGCGGCGCAAGGGCAACCCGACGCTCCTCGTGGTAGTCGAGGAGACCGTCGATGGCATGGTCCGCTCCGACAGGCCGTCCGAGTACAGACTGCGCGACATCTTTGACGAGCTCGGCTTCGACCTTATCGACGACGAGGCGCTTGCGGGCATCGGCGAGCGTGACGCGCTCAGGGCATCGCTTGTCGGTGACGAGCGCAGGGCCGCCTCCGTCGCAGCGCAGCTCCATGCCACCTACGCAGTGACGGGACGGGCGGATGTGCGCACGGGCAACGAGCGAAGGGTGGGCGGAGTAGACCTCCTTCCCGCGAATGCCGACCTGAACCTCAAGATCGTGGCCGCCGACAATGCCTATCTCGTGGCAAGCAAGTCCTTCTCATCACGAAGGACCGCCCGGGAGGCCGGCACCGCTGTGAAAACGGCACTCGAGGACGCCGCCGCCGGCGTCGCCCAGGCCGCGATACCCAGGATGCTTGAACACTGGGCGCGCGACATCGACGAGGGCACCGTTGTGACGCTGGTCGGAACTCGCGTCGACACCGGCGTTCTCCAGGCGCTCATCGAGCGCCTGCGCGGCCTCGACGGCGTGACGACCGCCAACGTCCAGGACCACAACCGCGAAATGACGACGGTCAATCTCCGGACGCGGCTGGAGGCAAGTTCCCTTTCGAAGGAACTCGAATCGCTCTCCGGCGGACGGCTTGCCGTGACGGGCTTTTCGCCCGGCCGTGTCGAGTTTGCGATGAAATCCGACGAACGCCGCCTCGATACAATCGAGAAGGCCGCCCCTCCCGGCGCGGAAATCACCCCGGAAAGGCGGGACGAGATAGCGAGCCGGGTTCAGCCGCGACCGGCCGGCTCCGGGGGCCCGGGAGGCGTGACGCTCTCCACGCCGGTCCTTGTTTTGGGTGCGGTCGTGGTCGTGCTTCTCGGAGTGATTATCGGGCTCATCGTCGCGCGCCGGCGCTGAGCGCCTCGATGCGCGCACGCCCGTCCGCTGGGGGTGACGGCGCGGGGAGTGTTTGCGGGCGCGAAGGAAGGAGGCATCATGCGGGTCGCGGTCTTCTGCCTGTTGTTTGCAGCCGCTGCCGCCGCGGCGGCCGAAGCGCCGCCCTCAAAAGGCGGTATCGCCCTTGTAATCGGCATAGACGGCTACGAGACGCTGGGCTCGCTTGATACCTGCCGAAACGACGCGCGTGAATTCGCCGGCGTCCTCATTGACCACGGCGGCTACGCCCCTTCAAGGGTCATCCTCCTTACCGACGACGCTGCCGAGGGGCAAAACCGCCCCACGCTCGCCACGATGCGCCGCCGCATCTTGCAGGTCGCAAGGCTCGCGCGCCGGGGCGAGAGCCTCCTGGTCTATTTCTCCGGCCATGGCATCACGAAAAACGGCAAGGGCTTCCTCGTCCCCTCAGACGGCGACGCCGACAACGCCGTTTCCCTTGACTGGATGAAGACAACGCTCCAGGCTTCGAAAGCCTCATCGAAGATACTCATCCTCGACGCCTGCCATTCAGGCTCCGCCGCCAAGGGCGTAGGCGGAATTGCGCCGTCTCTGGTCAAGGATTCAACCGGCCTCGTTATGCTCCTCTCAAGCGCCGCTGGTGAGGTCAGCTACCCCCTATCGAAAGAGAAGCGGAGCGTCTTCTCGAAATACCTCGTCGACGGCCTTGCGGGAAAAGCCGACACCGACTCCGACCGTTCGGTCACTCTTGCGGAACTTTTCTCCTACATCGAAGAGTCGCTTATCGACTGGTCGCTTGCAACAGGAAAAACACAGACGCCTGTTCTATATCCCAAGAAACCCCCAAATGTGGTGTTTGCAAGAGTTCAAAGCGCAGTGTTGTCGGCAAAGCTGAGCCAATCTGACACCATATCAGCCATTCATGGGGCTGGCGACTTCTCTAAGACAGTGGCTAAGGTAAGCAATGCGGTTGTTTTGATGGTGATTGACAAACCCATTGACAGGTCCACGTTCCCGGATGAACTGCCCAGCCCGTTGGAAGACACGTCGGGTTTTGCCGTTTCGGGCTGCGGCGTGATAATTGAATCTAAAGGCGAGCGCGGACTGGTTCTGACAAATAGCCACATCGTTGATGGTGCCACAGAGATAGTCGTCAAACTACATGACGGGAGGTCGTTCACAGGGGCCTTGGTCGGAACAGATCCACGGACCGACTTGGCTATCGTGCGAATAGAAGCTAGAGGCCTCGTTTATATCGAATGGGGGGATTCCGACAAGATCAACTGTGGCGATGTGGCAATTGTCGTGGGCCTAAAT
>JAGHCE010000160.1 GCA_021160625.1 Planctomycetota bacterium
TGCCGTGGGCGTTGGTGATGGAGGCGGTGCCGTCCGAGGTGGTTATCACAAGCTGCGAGCGCGTCGGCTGGATGGACACCACCTTGCCGGGAATTTCCACGGACCACCGGCGCACCCCATTGCAGTCGAACGTATCCACCCCCGTGCCCGCCGCCACGGCGAACCCGCTGCCAAGCGACGCGGCCGCTGTAATCTCACCCGACGGGTAAGGCAGCCGACGGACAAGCGCTCCGTGCTCGGTATAGAACGCAAGCGTCCCGCCTCGCGGCCCACCAGCCGCTCTCTTCGACCCCGCCGCCACATCCCCCCCGAGGGCCACCATCGTGTGGCAGTTGCCGTCGACAGCCAGGCGCAGCACCTCGGCGTCCGTCTCGAAAAACTCCCGGCGCTCGAAGTCCTCGCCATAGAGCGAAATGCCCCTGAAAAAATCCGCAACGGCAAAAAACACCTTGTTCGGGGCAATATCAAAGTGCGTCGTCCAATCGTTCTTGAGCGCGATCCTGCGCTGCCTGTAACTTCGCAGGTCGATGGCGAGAAAACTCTCCGATGACACGGCGACGACAAAATCCTGAGACTGCCCCGCGGCAAGGGTCGGTTGCAGGCCGTGTATCCTTTCCGGACGGGCCGTCTCCTTACCGTTCTGGTCGAATATCCTCAGGTGCCCCTCAATATCCAAAAGCGCTGCGTGCCGGGCCGACGGCGTAAGGGCAATCTGCCCGCCGCGCGGCCCCCCCAGGGCCGAGAACACCTTGCTCCGCCAGAGGACCGCCGGACCCTCGGCGCTGTCCCCGCTGTGCGCCTCCATCGGGAACTCGATATATTCCGGAGCACGGCCGCGAAGCTCCTTCACCGAAAACCTCTCAACCGCGCCGGACGTCTCCGCAGCCGCCAGGCAGTCTCCCATCTGCCCACACTCGATGTGAGAAACCCCCGTGCCGAACGGTTGCCTGAAAAGTAACGTCCCGTCGCGCCGGAAAATGATGAGGTCGTTTTTCTCATTGACTACGAAAAGCCTCTTTCCATCCGCCGTAACCGATACGCACTTGGGCCCGTCGGGAACCTCGAAAAGCCCCCTATGGGTCCCATCGCGTTCGAGAACAATAATACCGAAATGCGGCGACGGCACGAGAATCAAGCCGCCCGAGGCGCTCGCCGCCGGCAGCCGCGTGTGGCACCGGAAGTCCTTCTCCCACAGGCTCCCGTCCACACCGTCGAAAAGCATCACCTGGCCGTAGCGGCCCACCGCCAGTATCGCCCCGCCGGACGATACGAACCGAACATAGTAGTAGGACCCGCCGGCCTCAAGAAAATGACCGCTTCCGGCCTTAATGCTCAAGACGTAGACCCTGCCGTCACCGTCGGCCAGGACCACTCCGTCCCCGAAGGGAGCGACGGCCAGAGAGGTCGGCCGATGTGCCACGCGTTCCCGGTAGCGCGCCTGGCCCCGGCCGTCGAGAAGGACAAGCGTGCCGTCACCGCTAAGCACCGCGGCCGCCTCGCCCTGGTCGTCCAGGGCGATGGCCACCGGCAGAAAGGACAGCTCCTGGGACCAGCGGACGTTGCCCTGCTTGTCGAGCATATAAAGCGAGGCATCCTCGTCCACGACAAGGATGTCACCGGTCTCGGCCGCCGTGCTCACAAGGGCCACCGGCGCGTCGAAATGGCGCAGCCATTGCTGCGTAACCTTGAGCCGCGATTTCCCCATCCACCCAGTCCTCTTGCGGTGTCGCCGGATACCTGCGTAATTTATAACCAAAGCCCCCCGGTTTTTGAAGAGTATTCGCCCCCATGGGGGAGGGCTTCGCCCCCTTTCTGCTAAGGGGGCCACGGGCGTTGCCCGTGGCAGTCAACTGACCTTCCGCGGGCCAGGCTCCCTCGCCCCTACGGGCGATATGTGTGCCACGGCGGGTCTTGCCCCGCCGTGCAGGTTGTTCTCCGCGCGCGTCAGCTAATGGGTAGGGCGGACATTCTTGTCTGCCGAGCGTTTATTCCGCGTGCGCTAAAGCGCACCCTACACAACAGTGTGGCACTGGTGGCTTGGAGCATGCTCCCCGGAAATTGTACCGCGTGAAGTGTGGGAATCCTGTAGGATAGTATGTGGAGGAGGATTTCCGCATGAAGCAGGGCAAGGGGTTAAGAAGGCATAGTTCTCAGGAGATCGTGGAGGCGATCAAACAGCTGGATGCCGGTCGGTCGGTCGAGGAGATTGCCAGGGAGTGCGGTGTCAGGGAGTGGACGGTATACCGCTGGCGCAAGCGTTACAGGGGGATAAGCCAGACTGAGATAAGCAGGCTTAAGAAGCTTGAGGCGGAGAACGCCAAGCTCAAGCGGATCGTGGCGGATCAGGCGTTGGACATAGCGAGTTTGAAGGATGTGCTCTCAAAAAAGTGGTGACGCCCGCGGCCAGGCGGGCCTCGGCGGAATATCTGGTCAAAGAGAGGGGTCTGAGCCAACGGCGTGCGGCCAGGCTTATGGTGGTGGCTCGCGGGACGCTGAGGTACAGGCGCAGGCGGGACGAAGCGGGGGAGGCGCTTGGGCGGAGGATGAGAGAGCTGGCGACGAGGAAGGTGGGGTACGGTTTCAGGCGGGTGGAGAAGCTTCTCAGGCGGGAGGGGGTCAGGGATAACCGCAAGAGGCTCTACAGAATATGGAAGCTTGAGGGGCTGTCGTTGAAGCGCAGGCGGCGGCGGCGCAGGGCGCAGCCTTCTACGGAGGTGGTGAGGAAGGCGCGGTACCCCGACCACGTGTGGACGTACGACTTCATCGAGGACAAGACGAGGACGGGCTCGAGGATCAGGATGCTCAACATTCTGGACGAGTACACGAGGGAGTATCTTTGGGTGGTGGTGGAGAGGAGCATAAAGGCTGTGCAGGTGGTGGCGGCGCTGGAGTGGCTGTTTGCGAGGAGGGGGGTGCCGGGGTACATAAGGAGCGACAACGGGAGCGAGTTCATAGCGGACGTGGTGAAGGGGTGGCTTGAGGTCAACAAGGTAAAGACTATCTACATAGAGCCGGGTCACCCGTGGGAGAACCCTTACGTGGAGAGTTTTCACGACAAGATGAGGAAAGAGTGCCTCAACGCCAACGAGTTTGAGACGGTGCGGGAGGCTCGAGAGGTAGTATGGCAGTGGAAGCGGGAGTACAACGAGTATCGGCCGCACAGTTCGCTGGGCTACAAGACGCCGTTGGAGTTTGCCGCGGAGGCTGCAAGGAAGCCTCGGACTACGTCCTCGGCTCCCTTGCAGCTTGAAAACCAGAACGTTACACCCACACTTACGGTGGTATAAAAAACGGGGGTACCTCATTGTCCACCAGTGTTTGCATCCTTCTCCTTCCCTTCTCTCTTCTTCTTTTCTTCTCTCTTCCTTTTTTCTTCTTTCTTCCTCTTTTCCATCTCTCGGCCCTGTGCTAATCTACGCAATCTGCGTAATCTGCGGAAAAACATCTTTTAGTGCGTAGGACGGCATATGCTGCCGCTGCGCCATCGAACTGCCTTGACCATGCCGCGCCTGCGCCTATACTGCACCGAGTCGCAAGAGGCCGCACACTATGCAGGACGACCAGGAAAAAGATAAAATCGAGTCCCTGGGCAAGTACGTCGTGCTCGAGGAAATCGGTCGCGGCGGAATGGCCAGGGTCTTCCGCGCTGAAGACCCCGACACCGGCGGGTCGGTCGCCGTCAAGGTGCTCATTCCGGAGCTCACTGCCCAGATATCATTCGTGAAGCGCTTCCGCAGGGAAATCGAGACGCTGCGGTCGCTCGAGCACCCAGGCATAGTCAAGATTCTCGACGTCGGCCGGGAAGGCCTCTACCAGTATTACGTAATGGAATATATGGACGGCCCGACGCTTGAAAAGCGCTTCCGCCTGACTGGCAAGTTCAGTGTGCCCGACGCGCTCGATATGGCTCGTGCGGTTGCAAACGCGCTCCAGTACGCACATTCCCAGGGGGTCATCCACCGCGATATCAAGCCGGCCAACATTATGACCGACGCCGCAGGCAACATCAAACTCGCCGACTTCGGCATCGCCAAGGACATAGAGGCCACGCGCCTTACGGTCACAGGCGGCATAGTCGGCACCGCCGATTATATGAGCCCTGAGCAGGCCGAGGGAAGGCGAGTGACCCGCAAGAGCGATATCTACAGTTTGGGTGTCTGCCTCTACGAGATGCTCACCGGCAAGGTCCCCTTCACCGGCAAGACCTACCTCGACGTTATCCGCGCCCATCGCTTCACGATTCCCGAATCACCCAAGATGCTCAACCCCTCGATACCCGGCAGGGTGGCCCGGCTCGTGGAATCGATGATGGAAAAGGACCCCGACAAGCGCCCCGCGTCGGCCGGGGAGGTCATAGCGCAGATTGACGCGATTGAGCACGTCTCGGCCACGCTTACCGACGAGGAGAGGGATTCCGCTCGCGAGATGGTCCGCTGGGCGCTTTTCCCGGCGTCCGACTGGAAAACCGCTACACTCAGGGTCGGGATCGTCGTGCTGCTGGCCGCGGCACTCGTCCTGGCGGGCTGGGGCGCGAAGTACCGGTATTTAACCACGGCCGGATACAAGTTCGGCCTCGGTATGGAGGCGCTTCGAAGCGGCCGCTACGACAAGGCAGGCGCGTACTTCGAGGACGTCACCTATTTTCACCCGGATTCGCCGGAGTCCGCCAGGGCCGCCAAGCGTATAAAGGAAATCCGGTACATAACTCACCGGAAAGAACCGGCCAGAAAAATAGAGTTCGAAAAACCCGATGCGGTGGACCTCTATAACGACGCCGTGGCAATGCTGGAACAGGGCCGCCGCGAAGAAGCGATTCAATGGCTCTCCCGGCTGTCGGTCGACTTCGCAGATACCGAGGGAGGCCGCAGAGCCGCCGAGAAACTCGCGGCACTGACAGCGGCCGAGGGCAAGGGCAAGTCCCTTACTCCGCCTCCACTCTCAGGAGGACTTCCCAACGGTGCCACGCCTATAGATGCTTCTGGAAACGCATCCGAAGACGCCGCCGCAGAAAGCCCCCTGCAGCATCCCGTGCAGTCTCCTCACGACGGGCCCGCCGCCGAGCCGGAGCCCAGAAAATAGTTCTCCCGCTTCTCCGTACCCACCGTCGTCCGAACGCCGTGGCCTGGGTACACGTCGGTTGCGTCCGGCAGGGAAAGGATTTTCTCCCTTATGCCGGCCAGGGGCATCCCGCCGTTGCCCCCGGGAAGGTCCGTCCTGCCGATGCTGCCGGCAAAAAGCGTGTCCCCCGAAAAGACAACCGGTACGTCGCCGTCGTGAACGAGACACACCGAGCCCGGGCTGTGCCCCGGGACATGCTCTATGCGAAAGACGAGCCCCGCAGCACCAAACTGCGTCCCCCCCGCAAGCATGACGTCAGCGGGGGGAGAAACCACTTTGTACCCGAAGGCAAACGAGAGGTTGGACGCCGGGTCCAGGAGCATATGGGCGTCGCGGCTGTGTATGCATATCTTCGCGGCGGGGAAGGCGTCCTTGACGGCGCCGTTGGCCCCTATGTGGTCGCCGTGCCCGTGCGTATTGACGATGTGGGTTACGCTCAGGCGACGCTTGGCCAGGACAGACAGTATCTCCTGCGGATCGTCACCTGGGTCGATCACGATAGCTTCGGCCCCTCCGGTGGTGTAAACGATATACGTATTCACCACGAACTGCCCGACGACGAGTGTTTCTATTTCCACGGATGCCCCTTGAAAATAAACGAGGGGCACGCAGAAGGAAAGGGTCTGGCAGCTCTACTCTGCGTGCCCGTGCAGGGACGGCGTCAAGGGTGGGACTTGCGCCTTTCCCCACTAAACGGCAATGCTATGTCGAAAAAACGGCCTTGTCAAAGAAAAAAAACGGGCCTTCGCCCCCTTTTTGGCGCGTTGCGGGGGGGAATTCACCGGCCGGGGGACTGCTCCCGCCCGGGTACCACCGCCAGGTACGCGCGTATGACCTCCTTGACGCCGGGGGCTTCCTGGTTCGGCCAAAGACCGACTATTTTCCTCTCTCTTTCGGCGCTTTCGACTGAATCGCTGGCATGTGCGCCGTTTTTCATAAGGTCGAACCCGAAGCCGCTTCGAACCGTGCCCACGGCGGCCTTTGCCGGATCGGTGGAGCCCAACCGCTCGCGGATGCTGCTGATCGCGTCCACGCCCCTGTAGAGAAGTGCCAGCGCTTTGACGGTCCCCGGCATCTCGCGTTCAGCGGGGCTCTGGATCGTTTCCTCCGAACGCCCGCTCATATATTCGACTATCTTGTTGAACTCACAGCGCGCGTTGTCGTGCTTGAGGACCTCCGCCATCTGCGCATACTCGTCGTCGCAGATGTCGAACGAAAGTGCCCCGTCAAGGTGCTCCTTGAGCTGGCGGGCGACGTTGCCCTTGAGGCGCTCGACGAACATCTCCTTGAGCGGCCCGTAGAATTCCTCGGCCTGCGCCACCGACAGCCGCAGGACTTTCGTGGCGACAATGTAAAGCCCGGTCTTGGAAAAGACGTCGATGATGTTGCCGGGCCTTGAACTGGGAGCGATGAAGCTGTCGGGCTTGATGATGACAAGGGTGGTTTCGGGCTTCTCGCCCGACTCGAACGTGACGGCGTCTTCGATTATGCCTCCGTCGGACTCGGCGAAGTCCGCCAGTATCTCAAGCTGGCTCTGCGCGCTGCGGACATCCCAGCTCGTGATGACCGCCGGCTCAAAAAACTCCACCGAGCCGTCGGTCCCGGTCAGGTAGTCGCCGTAGGTGCCGCGCACGGTGTCGCCCTGGACCTCTTTCGTGAAGGACCCGGCTACATCGCGCACCTTTTCTATGGCGTTCTCACCGGCGAAAAGCAGAAGCATGGTGCGGTTGGAAATCCCGAGGCGGTTGTCGCGGCGGAAATAGTCGTTGAGGTAACCGACGATAAGGTCCTCCAACGGCTTTTCGAGCTGCTGCTGCCGGATGGTCTCGATGTAGGCGTCGATGAAGCCGTCGCTCGGGCGGTACATCCTGGCCCCGACGAATTCCAGGCTCGTCAGGAAAAGAAACCTCCCGATAATGCCGCCGGTGCGGCTCTTGAGCAGGCTGTACGGCGTTATGAGTACGTAGGCAAGTTCCTCAGACATACAAGTTCCCTCCGCCCCGGTTGACCACTGGCACGTGACTATTTCACTGTTTCGACCCGTCTCAGTCAAGAGGTAACGTCCGCCGAGGGCGTTTCGGCTCTCCTTGACAGCATATTCCGGCACCATATACTAACTCGACATACTGACTTGACTGACGCGAATTCTCTCCATTGGAAGCCAGGACACCGCATTATGCCGACCGAAAAGAAAGTCACCAGACAGCCGATGCCTGAAAGGCCCGTCGAGGAGCGAATCAGGGATTTCGACGAGGTCCCCGAGGGCTACACGCCCGAGATGGCACGCATCGAGGCATCGAGATGCCTTCAATGCCGCAAACCGCCCTGCGTGGAGGGCTGCCCCGTGCGTATAGACATCCCCGCCTTTGTGCGACTGGTAGCTGAGGGGCGCTTCCTGGAAGCCGGCGCCAAGCTCAAGGAGGAAACGGCCCTGCCTGCGGTCTGCGGCCGTGTATGCCCGCAGGAGACGCAGTGCGAAGAGGTCTGTGTGTTGGCACGCAAGGGGCAGGCGGTTGCAATAGGCGCCCTGGAACGCTTCGCCGCCGACTGCCTGAGGGACCACGGTGACGCGGGATTTGGGGGTATCCCCGCCGCTTCGGGTTCGAGCGTTGCAATAGTCGGCGCCGGGCCTGCGGGCCTCACCGCGGCGGGCGAGCTTGCCAAGATGGGCCACAAGGTGGTTGTCTTCGAGGCCCTGCACGCAGCCGGCGGAGTGCTTATGTACGGGATCCCCGAGTTCAGGCTGCCCAAGCGGATTGTCCAGGCCGAGGTCGAGGACCTTAAATCCATCGGCGTCGGGCTGCACACCGATATACCCGTCGGCAGGGCCTTGACGGTGGAAGAGCTTCTCGAAGAATTCGATGCGGTCTTTATCGGGGCGGGGGCGGGCCTCCCGCGTTTTCTCGGCCTGCCGGGAGAAAACCTGGTAGGGGTGCTTTCGGCCAATGAGTACCTCACGCGCGTGAACCTGATGCGTGCCTGGGACCCCGAAAGCCCCACACCCGTACTCGTCGGCAAACACACGGTGGTCCTCGGCGGCGGCAACGTGGCTCTCGACTGCGCGCGCTCGGCGCTGCGGGTGGGAGGCGGCAAGGTAACGCTTCTTTACCGGCGCACGCGTGCCGAGATGCCCGCGCGGGCCCAGGAAGTCCACCACGCCGGCCAGGAGGGGATCAACTTCGGATTCCTGACTTCGCCGGTGGAGTTCCTGGGAAACGACAAGGCGCGCCTCACGGGAATAAAATGCCTGCGAATGGAACTGGGAGAGCCCGATGAGAGCGGGCGCCGGCGGCCGGTGCCGATCCCCGGCAGCGAACACGTCGTAGCAACCGACCTCGCAATAGTCGCCATCGGCAACAGCCCCAATCCCATCATTGCCACCACCACGCCGGGCCTTACGGCCGCACGTCACGGCGGCGTTGAGACGGACCCCGAAACCGGCGCCACGTCGCTGGAAGGGGTGTTCGCCGGAGGTGACATAGCCACGGGGGCGGCCACGGTAATCGAAGCGATGGGCGCGGCAAAGCGTGCCGCCGCCGCTATTGACCAGTACTTGCAGGAAGCCGGCTGCGCCGATGCGGCCGATAGATCTGTCGGCCGGGGACTCGATGCGGAAGGCCGAAAGGGAAAGGGAGGGGAAAAGCGATGACCAGGGCAATGTTGGCGGGGGTGGTGCTCCTCACGGCGTTTGCGGCCGGGTGCGCCACAAATCCCGCAACGGGCCGCAGCCAACTTAACGTCATCACGACGCCGCAGGAAATCGCGATGGGCAGGAACATCGACGCCCAGGTGCGCCGCCAGTACGCGGTCGTGACCGGCAATCAGCAGGCCGACCGCATCGAAAGAATCGGGGCCAAAATCGCCGAGGCAAGCGACCGGCCGGGCATCCAGCACCATTTCGCGCTTCTTGAAAGCGACGACGTCAATGCCTTCGCCGCGCCGGGCGGCTTCATCTATGTTACCACGGCGCTTGTCGGCATAGTCGAGAATGACGCGGAACTCGCCGGGGTCATCGGGCACGAGGTCGGCCACGTCTCGGCCTTTCACAGCGTCAGACAGATGCAGCAGCATCTCGGCTACAGCATCCTCCGGGACCTGGTGTTCGACAAGGACGATGGGAAGGCGGCCGGTGCTGCGGACATCGCCTTCAACGCAATCATAATGACGGGCTTTAGCCGGCGGGACGAGTACCAGGCGGATGAACTCGGGGTAAAATACGCCGCCGGAGCCGGCTATGACCCCTACGGGCTGGCGAACTTCTTCGTCAAGCTCCAGCAGCGCGAGCAGGAAGGCATCTTCGACAAGGCTTTCGAAATCGTTATGAGCCACCCGATCACGTCACAGCGCCGCCGCAGGGTCGAGGGCTATGCGGCCAAGTACGCCGCCGGGAAGCGATGATGGAGCCGCTCAAGGCCCAACTGCTGCAAATTCTCTCACCTTACGGACAGAAACACGTCCTGCGGTTCTGGGAAAGCCTGACCTTAGGGGAAAAACAGGCGCTCGCGAACCAGGTGCAGGCCGTCGATTTCGACTTGCTGGCGCGCCTTGCGGGCGAAACCGGTAAGCCCCCTCTTGCACAAGGCGACATCGAGCCGGCGCCGTTTGTCGAACTGCCCACCGACGACGCATCCGCCGGGAGGTGGAGCCGCGCACGCGAGACCGGCGAAGCGGCGCTTCGCGCCGGCAGGGTGGCCGCATTCGTCGTGGCCGGGGGGCAGGGGACGAGGCTCGGCTTCGACGGGCCTAAGGGAGCCTTCCCCGTGGGGCCGATTACCGAGAGGTCGCTCTTCCAGGTTCATTGCGAAAAGGTCCTCGCGGCATCCAGGCATTATGGAAGCACGATACCGCTTGCCGTAATGACAAGCTCGGCCAACGACGCCGCGACGCGCGCGTTTTTCGAGCAGCACGAGTTTTTCGGCCTCCCCCCCGATTCGGTAAGGATATTCACCCAGGAGGAGATGCCCGCCGTCGACGCGTCCGGCAAGCTCATCCTGGAGAGCCCCCGGCACATCTTTATGAGCCCCAACGGCCACGGCGGGTCGCTCAAGGCCCTGTGGGACAGCGGATGCATAGAGTGGCTTGAGGACCTCGGCATCGATACGATCTCGTATTTCCAGGTGGACAACCCGCTCGTAAAGGTAATCGACCCGGCGTTTGTGGGCTTCCACATCGAGGGAGCCGCCGATATCTCGCTCAAGGTCCTGCGGCGGACGATTCCGGAAGAGAAACTCGGGATATGGGTGCACGTCGCCGGAGAGGGGCGCGTCGTCGAATACATAGATATGCCGGTGGAAAAGATGCGCGCGCGCAACGAAGACGGCTCGCTGCGGTTCTCCGGCGGCAGCATCGCGATACACTGTTTCTCGGTAGCCTTCATCCGCGCCTTGAACCGCGAGGGCTTCGCGCTGCCCTTTCATTATGCCGCCAAGAAGATCTCCTTTGTCGACGAAAGCGGAAAAACCATCAGGCCCGCCGAGCCCAACGGCACCAAGTTCGAGACGTTCGTCTTTGATGCGCTTGCTTTCGCAAAGAGGATCGTGGCCGTTGAGACGCTGCGCGAGGAGGAATTCAGCCCCGTGAAGAACGCCGCCGGCAACGACTCGCCGGAAACGGCCCGGCGGGATATGTCGCGGGCCTATGCGCATCTGCTCGATGCGGTCGGGATCAGCGTGGGGCTCGACACTGACGGATACCCGCTCCATCCGATAAAAATAGCGCGGTCAGAGAGCCGGACACCCTAAAAAAAAAGCCCGGCGTAAACAACCCCCCCAA
>JAGHCE010000249.1 GCA_021160625.1 Planctomycetota bacterium
GGATTCCGTCGAAAAGGCTCCGCCCCGGTACGAAATGACACGTCAGAGGGATTGTATTCCGGTGCGCGCGGAATAGAATATTCTGGTGCGTTTATTCGGTGTTTGAGTGGTTTGAGGAGTGGAAGGAGTATGTGATGGTCCAGATGTATTATGACAAGGATGCGGATCTCGGAGCCCTCTCCGGTAAGACCATAGCCATAATGGGCTACGGCAGCCAGGGGCATGCCCAGGCGCTTAATCTTCGCGACAGCGGCTTGAACGTCGTGGTCGGGGAGCTTGAAGGGTCGGATAACTGGAAGATCGCCCTCGAACATGGCTGGAAGCCGACCAGCGCCGCCGAAGCGGCAAAGCAGGCCGACTGGATTCAGATGCTCGTTCCCGATACTGTCCAGCCGATGGTCTACGAGAAAGAGATTGCTCCCAATATGAAGGAAGGCGTCGTCTACGGTTGCTCCCACGGTTTTGCGATCCACTTCCAGACGGTGGTTCCGCCGGCGACGGCTGATATCGTGATGATTGCGCCGAAGAGTCCGGGGCACCTCGTTCGCAGCGAGTTTGAGAGGGGCGCGGGCGTGCCCTGCCTCGTGGCCGTCAAGCAGGACGCCTCCGGAAAGGCCAGAGAGATGGCGCTTGCGTATGCAAAGGGCATAGGAGGGACGCGCGCGGGGGTTATCGAGACGACCTTCGCTGAGGAGACCGAAACCGACCTCTTCGGCGAGCAGTCGGTGCTCTGCGGCGGCGTCACGGAGCTGGTGAAGGCCGGTTTCGACACGCTCGTGGAGGCCGGTTACCAGCCGGAGATCGCTTACTTCGAGTGTATGCACGAGTTGAAACTCATTGTCGATCTCTTCTACCGAGGCGGCATAAATTATATGTACTACAGTGTCTCGAACACCGCCGAGTACGGCGGCCTCACGCGCGGGCCGAAAATCATCACCGACGAGACCCGCAAGGCGATGAAGAAGATCCTGGCCGACATCACGTCCGGCGACTTCGCCAGGGAATGGATAGCCGAAAACAAGGCCGGCGGCAAGAAGTTCAAAGAGCTCGAAGCCGCCGAGCACGACCTGCTCATCGAAAAAGTGGGCAAGCAGTTGCGCGGTATGATGCCCTGGATCGACGCCAAGTAGCGCGCGGCGCGGGAAAGGCATACGCGGATTAAGGGGCCGGACGAAATGTTCGGCCCCTTTCTGTTATGTGGCACTGCTGGGAGGGGGGCTTCGCCCCCTTTTTGCTGTGGGGGCCGGCACGTTGTGCCGGGAAGTCCACTGACCTTCCACGGGCGCGGCAAGCGGCGCCCCTACGGGTGATGTGTGTGCCACGGCGGGTCTTGCCCCGCCGTGCAAATCATATTCCGCGCGCGGGGACCAATAAGTAGGGTGGACATTCTTGTCCGCCGACATTTATTCCGCGTGCGCTAAAGCGCACCCTACACAATGATGTGGCACTGGCGGCTTGCCCACCAGGAGGGCTTCGCCCCCTTCCTGCTATGGGGGGCCACGGGCGTTGCCCGTGGCAACCATCTGACCTTTCGGGAAAAATGTGCTTTGCGGGCTGTCGGCGGTTTTCTGTCCTTTATTTTGGGCCTGCGATGCTATACAATACTTATCCTTGACAAGGTCGTGCGTGCCGAAGCGTTGCTGCGGGCCTTGTCGACGGCCGAAGGATCATCACTGTCTCCCCGGACGCTGTGGAATGCTAAAAGGCGAGGGACGATAGGTGGGAAACGTTGACATCCCCCCGAGCGACAGCGGGGGCAGCGGTGTCGCCATAGTCATTCCCGCCCGCTTTGCCTCGACACGCTTGCCCGGCAAGCTGCTCTTGGAAGTTGACTCCAGGCCGGTTATCCGGTACGTCTGGGAGCGTGCGAGCCGATCGACGCTGGCCGAGAGGGTGGTGATAGCGACCGACGACGAGAGGATACTTGCGGCGGCAAGCGGTTTCGGCGCCGAGGTCCTGATGACAAGCGCGGACTGCGCTTCGGGCACCGACCGCATCGGGGAGCTGGTGGGCCGAGGTGCTCTCGACGCCTCGATAATCGTAAACGTCCAGGGGGACGAACCGGAGATTGATCCCGCCTCGATAGACGAGGCCGTGCGGCTCCTGCTGGAGGATTCCCGCGCCGACATCGCCACGCTGGCGGTGCCGGTGGCGTCCCCGGCCGAGTACGGCGATCCGAATGCCGTCAAGGTGGTCGTCTCCTCGGAGGGTTTTGCCCTTTATTTTTCGAGGGCGCAGGTTCCGTTCGTGCGAGGCGGGGTCAAGGAGGGTGCGGACTTTGCGGCGCTGGGGATATATCGTCACGTGGGCCTTTACGCCTACAGGCGCGAGGCGCTCCTGGCGTGTGTAGAGACGCCGCAGTCGCGCCTGGAGAAGCTGGAGAAGCTCGAGCAGCTGCGCGCGGTCGAGATGGGCCTGCGGATAAAGGTAGCGGTGATGAACTCCGCGCCGAGGGGAATCGACACGAGAGAGGATTTCGAGGCTTTCGCCGCAAGGCAAAGTACCAGGGATCGGAAAGAGAGCAGCCTATAATGACCAAGCACATATTCGTAACCGGCGGGGTCGTCTCGTCGCTGGGCAAGGGCCTCACCTCCGCGTCGATCGGCACTCTCCTGGAGCGCCACGGCCTGAAGATCCGGATGCAGAAGTTGGACCCGTACTTGAACGTCGATCCCGGTACGATGAACCCCTTCCAGCACGGCGAGGTGTACGTCACGGAGGACGGCGCGGAGACGGACCTGGATCTGGGACACTACGAGCGCTTCACGAACACGGTCCTCACGCGCGATTCGAACTACACGTCGGGCAGCATCTACGAGAGCGTCATATCCAAGGAGCGCCGGGGCGAGTATCTCGGCGGCACGGGTCAGGGCATCCCGCACATCACCGACGAGATAAAGGCGGCCGTCGCCAAGCTGGCCACCGATGACGTGGACGTGGTGATCACCGAAATCGGCGGGACGGTCGGCGACATCGAGGGGGAGCCGTTTCTGGAGGCGATAAGGCAATTCGGGCAGGACGTGGGGCGCGAGAATGTCCTCTACATCCACCTGACGCTGATCCCGTACCTCAAGGCCGCCGACGAGATAAAGACCAAGCCCACGCAGCACTCCGTGGGGCGCCTGATGGAAAAGGGGATACAGCCGGGGATACTCATCTGCCGCACGGAAAAGCCCCTGGCCCGCGAGATACGTGAGAAAATATCGCTTTTCTGCAACGTGCCGCTTGAGGCGGTCATAGAGGAGCTCGACATCAAGACGAGCATCTATGAACTGCCGCTTATCCTGAGGCGCGAGAAGGTCGACGAACTGATCCTGAGGTACCTGGGGCTCGATGCGGGCGAGCCGGACCTTTCGGACTGGGAGAACGTCGCGCAGATACTCGCCAATCCGGACCGCGAAGTGGTAATCGCCGTCGTGGGCAAGTACATAAGGCTCCAGGATTCCTACAAGTCCATCTACGAGGCGCTCGTGCACGGCGGGATCGCCAACCGCGCGCGCGTCAACCTCAAGCGCGTCGAGTCCGAGGACGTGGAGAAGGAGGGCGCCGAGGCGATCCTGGGCGACGTCGACGGGGTTCTCGTGCCGGGGGGCTTCGGCGTGCGCGGCATCGAGGGCAAGCTCCAGGCCGTGGGGTTCGCGCGCGAGCGAGGCGTGCCCTACTTCGGAATATGCCTCGGGATGCAGTGCGCGGTCATCGAGTTCGCCCGCAATGTCCTGGCCCTCAAGAAGGCCAACTCGCTCGAGTTCGACGAGTCGACCCCCACGCCCGTCATCACGCTTATGGACCAGCAGCGTAACGTCGTGGATATGGGCGGCACGATGCGCCTGGGGGCGTACCCCTGCATCCTTGCCAGTGGGTCTCTGGCGGCCGAGGCCTACGAGGCGAGCGAAATCCGCGAGAGGCACCGTCACCGCTACGAGTTCAACAACGCGTACAGGGAGGCCTACTCGAACAAGGGCCTGGCTTTTACAGGACTCTCGCCCGACGGCAGGCTCGTGGAGATTGTCGAGATTGAAAAGCACCCCTGGTTCCTGGCGGTACAGTTTCACCCGGAGTTCAAGTCGAAGCCGCACGCGCCGCACCCGCTTTTTGCGTCGTTCGTAAAGGCGGCCGTCAGCCGGCGAGAGGGCGATAAATAAGTTATAACGGAGTGTGTCTTATGGTCGATAAAAGTCCGGATACCAGTGGCAAGAAGGTCGATGAGGCCTGGAAGCAAAAGGCCCAGGAGGAGACGGAAGCCCTTGACCGCGAGGCGGTTTCCGAGCAGGCCCCCGAGGGGGAGGAGTCCGGCGCCCCCGGCCGCGGGCAACTGCCGCCTGCAACGTTTCTCGGCCTCGTGTCGGGGCTTGCCGCGCAGGCGTTTGTCTACCTGGGGTTTATAGAAAACCCGGTGACCGGCAAGAAGGAGGCAGACATCGCGTCCGCCGGGCACTTGCTTGACACGCTGGAAATGCTCAAGGAGAAAACCGACGGGAACCTGGACCCGCAGGAGACGGCTTACCTGGAGGACCTGCTTTACAACCTTCGTATGGCCTATGTCAAGGAAAGCGGTTAGCGTCGTCGGACGGCCCGGGTGCAGGCAGGGGGGAGCGTACTCCCGGGTGCATTCAAAATTGGAGCGGTGGAAAGGGGCATAACCCGGTATGGACCTGAAACAGCTGACCTCGGAAATAAAAGAACTGCCGACTCTTCCGCAGGTGGCCGTGACCCTGATGGAGCTTTTGGACGATCCCGGCAGCAGCGCCCCGGAGATAAACCGCGTTATGGCGCGCGACCCGGCGCTCGCGTCGAAAATCCTCAAACTCGTCAACTCTGCCTACTACGGCCTCGCCAACAAGGTCTCCAGCCTCAACCAGGCAATAGTCATCCTCGGTTTCAAGACGGTCAAGTCCGTGGCGCTTTCGGCCTCGGTGATGGGCCTTTTCAAGGGGCCGAAAGGGACGAGCCTTTTCGACAGGGGGCAGTTCTGGAAGCACTCCATCGCCTGCGCCTGCGTGGCGAGGCTGGTCGCCAGGAAACAGGGGGGGCTCGATCCCGATATGTCCTTTTCGGTGGGTCTGCTCCACGACATAGGCAAGCAGGTGTTGGAACATTACCTCCCCTCGCAGACCGACGAGATCATCACGCTGGCCAGGGAGAAAAAGTGCTCCTTTCTCGATGCCGAGGCGCAAGTGCTGGAGACGAACCACGCCGAGATCGGCAGCTGGCTGGCCGAGACCTGGGGCCTGCCGAGGGACTTGACCGCCGGCATCGGCTACCATCACGACATTGTGAATGCGCCCAACCAGGAACTCGTCGCCGTCATCCAGTTTGCCGACTACCTCTCCAAGGTGAAGGGGATAGGTGCCCCCGGTTCATGCGAGTCGCCCGAGCTCTCCAAGGATGTGTGGGGCCTCCTCACCGTGGACAAGAGTGACCTGCCGGAGCTGGTGAACACGATCAACCAGGAAATCGAGGCGGCCTCCGCCTGGCTCGAGGTAACCAACTGAACTCTGCCCGAAAAGTCGCTCCCATTCAGCCGCGCCGCCGCACCTGTCAATCCACGCAATCAGCATCCTACACAGGCAACGTGCCGGATTGCCCTCCGTAGAGGCACTGCATACGATGCCGCCCCTGCGTACTAAAAGATGTTTTTCCGCAGATTACGCAGATTGCGCAGATTAGCACAGGGCCGAGAGATGGAAA
>JAGHCE010000170.1 GCA_021160625.1 Planctomycetota bacterium
GAGGTCGTCCAGGACGAATTTCAGGACTTCCTCGTCGAAGGTGGCCTTGTTCTCAGCGAGGCCGCCCGCCTCCTGAAGGCGATTGAGCATCTCGGCGAAAATACCGCGGACAATCGTCTTCCCCCCGGCCTGGTAGGGCATATACGGGTTGACAAGTCCGCCGGTGGCCATACCCCCGAGGAATCCGTAGCGCTCGACCAGAAGCGTCCCGGCGCCGCTATGCGCCGCGGCAACCGCCGCCGGCACCCCCCCGGTGCCCCCGCCAATCACGGCAACATCGAATTTCGCCATACGTCCTCCCCTTTCTCCTGCTGGAATATGCTACATTCCTGCAACGCCGCGTCAAGTAACGACGTGTCGAAGGGGACTTTGCCCCTCCACTGGTGGACAAAATCGCCACGGCGCTCGCAAGCGGCCACCAGTGCCACATAGCAGGAAGGGGGCGAAGCCCTCCGCTGGTGGACAAGCCACCAGTGCCACACAGCCATCCGTAGGGGCGCTGCTTGCCGCGCCCGCAGAAGGTCAGTTGACTGCCTCGGGCAACGCCCGTGGCCTCCATAGCAGGAAGGGGGCGAAGCCCTCCCCCCCCGCCGTCTTGACAACGGGCGCTGCCGGGGTATATATATCTCCCACGCTTTTTCCCGGAGGAGGAAGGATTGGCTGACAGGTTTGCAAAGATTTCGGTTCCCGTTCTCGCAAACGAGAAAGTGGCTCCGGAGCATTATGTTACGACGCTTGGGGACGGTGAGATAGGCCGCCGGACGCGGCCGGGCCAGTTTTACCAGGTAAGACTCAAAGGCCACGGTGCCCCTTTTCTGCCGAGGCCGTTCAGTATTTTCGACTGGTCGTCGGACGCCTTGGGCGAAGTCACTGGCTTCAAGATTCTCTACAGGGTTGTCGGGCGGGGGACTGCGGCGCTTTCAATGCTGGCGCCAGGTGACGAGGTGGCGGTGACCGGGCCGCTTGGCAACACGTTTTCCATCCCCGAGCCGGGCAAGAGGGTAATCCTGGCCGCCGGAGGCATCGGTATCGCGCCGTTTATGGCCTTTGTGCGGGCCTCCATAGACAAAGGGGTGAGCCCGAAGGATATTGAACTGGCCTACGGCGCGAGGACGCGATCACTCGTGGTCGCGGCGGACGCGTTTGCGGCGCTCGGCGTGGATGTGGGTTTCGCGACAGACGACGGGACGCTGGGGATGAGGGGCACAACGCTTGACCTGCTGAGGGAGCGAATCGGTGCCGGTGATGCCGACGAGGTGGTAATCTACGCCTCCGGCCCCACGCCGATGCTTGAGGCCGTTGCGCTTCTCTGCCGTGAAAGGGGCATAGCGGGGGAGCTGACCCTGGAGGCGCGGATGGTCTGCGGCATAGCGGTGTGCAACTCCTGCGCCATCCGTGTCATATCGCCGGAGGACCCCGGTGGCTGGGAATACAAGCTGGTCTGCCGGGACGGCCCTGTCTTTTCCGCGAAGTCACTCTACGTCGAGTAGGTCCGATTCGGGCATCTTCCTGCGGAGGGCGCAGCTGCCGACGCTTGCCTGCCGAGCGCAGCAGGGGTGCCGCTTGCGAGGTGTCACGGCGTCCGGCGAAGCGGCCGGGGAGGGGCTGCTACTTGGAGTCGCCGCCGGTGTGGTTGATGAGGATTGCCAGGCGGGACTTATAGCGGCTGGCCGTGTTCTTGTGGAAAATGCCTTTCGCGACGGCCTGGTCGAGCCTTTTTTCGGTGAGGCTGTACTGTGTGCGAGCCTGGTCAAGATCACCTGCGGCGACCAGCGCGCGCAGAGTTTTTACCGACGTGCGCACGTTAGACCGGACCGACTTGTTGCGTATACGGCGTTTCTCATTTTGCCTGACGCGCTTCTTCGCGGATGACGAAATGGGCATATTTGCTCCCCGTTCTGCTACACCAAAAAAAACACCAGGGGGCGGACAACACCGCGCCCCTCGTCCCGGAAT
The DNA here is from genome assembly GCA_021160625.1 of Planctomycetota bacterium. Classification (GTDB taxonomy): domain Bacteria; phylum Planctomycetota; class DG-23; order SLPQ01; family SLPQ01; genus JAGHCE01. The sequence continues at coordinate 1,957 of JAGHCE010000170.1, forward strand.
TATACTAAGTCTCGTCCGGATTTGAAGGGGATTCTTTCTGCCGGCGCAGTTTGTAGACGTGTTCCATCTTCTCGGCGATGTCGCGGAAGCCGATATCGACTTCGAAGAGCCTCTTGTAGGCGTCTTCGGCGCCGGCGAGGTTTCCGACCTTTTCGTAGAGGACGCCGAGGTTGTAGGCTATGTCCTTGCCGCGTTCTTCTATGAGGGTTGACTCCGCGAGCGCCTTTTCGAATTGGCCTATAGCCAGCTCGTCGAGGTCCTTGGCGGCGAAGCACTTGCCCAGCATCGCCGTGGCGTTGACGCGGTGTTTCGGGTCCCTCACCACGCGTTGAAACTCGGCCGTGGCCTCGTTTGTTTTACCAATCTTGAAGTAGAGCAACCCCATATCGTACCGCAGGTCCGTATCGGTGGGGCGCTCCTGGACGCGACGCTTGAGCTCCGAGAGCCAGAACTCCTCTCTCTGGGCCTTGATGGCGGCGGCCTTGTCTTTTAGCGCCTGGTTGTCGGGCGCCTGGTCGGCTGCCTTTGTCGCTTCCTCAATGCGTGCATCGAACTCCATCAGCCTTATGTCCATAAGTTTCTGGACGTAGAGCTGGTTTTTCGGGTCGAGGTCAATGGCCTTCTGATAGGCCTTGACGGATGCTGTGTAATCGCCACGGCGCCGCTGGAAGTCGCCGAGCTCCGCCCAGAGCACGGGACTGTCGGGCTTTTCCTCGAGGTCCTTCCTGACGCGTTCGACTGCATCGGCCGCCTGGTCGGCTGTGCGGACGATGTGCTGGGCCTGTTCGAGGCGTGCGGCGCCCTCCCTGTCACGGATTTTTTCTTGGAAGGTCTCGTTCTTGTCCCAACCTTCCTGGATGCTTTCCGTGGCGGCGAGGTTGTGAATCTGCTTGGAGGCCTCTATGTCCCTCGGCCTGTACTGGAGGATCATCTCGTAACGCTGCACGGCCCTGGTAATGTCGTTTCGGGCCGCGTAAATGCGGGCGAGCTTCCTGAGTGTCTTGACGTGATCGGGCTTGTTCTGGCGCAGGAACTCCAGCACGATTATGGCGGAATCCTCGCGGCCCGAGTTGGAGAGCGAGGAGGCCAGGAGGCCCAGGACAAAGGGGCTCGCGGGATAGCGCACCAGGTACTTCTCGTACTGCATAATTGCCGCATCGCGGTTGCGAAAGAGCACCGCTATCCCCGCCGCCACCAGGTTTCCCAGTCCCGCGAAAGCCGCCGCCACCGCCTGGCCCTTTCCGGCGCCGCTCTTCTCGAATTTCGTTTTCTCGACCTGGCGCAGGCTCATTCGGGTCTTGATGTCGTCGGGGTCGGAGGCCACAATCTGCAGAAACAGCTCGATTGCGTAGTCGTAGTTGCCCTTGTCAACCGCTTCAGAGGCCCGCTGAAACAACCTCGAATTGTCGATAATCCTGGGCATTGCACACTCCCGCAGCCTCAACGTAACCGTAGACCGACTAAACATTTATACCCGCCGATGCGCCTCGCTGTCAACCCAAAAAAGCGCAGCCTGGTTTTCTGCAGCCGATTGCGGCGGCTGCCGGGTGCCGGGGAGCGCCCGCGAATGGAAGTTGCAGAGACCGGCGCGCTGTTTATACTGGTTGGAGCCTGTCCCGGTAGACATCGCTCGCGAGGCCTGTTGGGACGGGCTCTTAATGTTCGAAAGACTTCGAAGAGGTAGGGCAAATGAGCGACGGCAAGTCCCGGTTGCGCATTATTGCTTACCCGGATCCCTTTCTGCGGCTGTCGGCCGAGAAGATCGAGGAGATTGACGACCGTCTAAGAAGCCAGGGCGCCGAGATGGCCCGGATGATGTACGCAAACCGGGGAGTGGGTCTTGCGGGACCGCAGGTCGGCATCGGCAGGAGGATAATCGTCGTCAATCCCACCGGTGAGAAAAAAGACGAGAAAATCCTGATCAATCCCACGATAGCACAGCACCGAGGCGATATGGAGGGCCTGGAAGGGTGCCTGAGCGTGCCGGGTGTCGGCGGCGAGGTTCATCGCAACTCATACATCACGGTTCTGGCCCTGGACCTTGACGGCACCGAGGTGGAACTACTGGCCGCCGATTTCGCCGCCAGGGTATTTCAGCACGAAATCGACCACCTCAACGGCATGCTCTTCATAGACAGGATGACCCCCGAAGCGCGAATCAACGCCCGCGAGGCCCTCAAAGCCCTGGAAGAACACCGAGGCCCGGTCGCGCCCAGCGGGGAGAACGCCCTGTGATGCCGTCGCGCCTTCGGGTGGTCTTTCTCGGTTCGCCGGCCGTGGCGGTGCCGGCGCTTGAGGCCGTCGCCGACGGTTTCGAC
>JAGHCE010000051.1 GCA_021160625.1 Planctomycetota bacterium
GCGCTGTTCCGGTCGACCCGAAGATATCCCGGGCTGCCTGTTGCGGCTGGGGTCTCCCCCATCCGGGAGGGTGTCCCCGATGGCCCGTAGCCGCAGACGGCGTTGCCCAGTCCGGCGCAGGTCGCCACGTAGGCTACGAAGACGACCACACGCGCAGCTTTCGGAAAAGGCCGACCAAAAACGCCCAGGCAACAAGGAACCCCGCCATCGCAAAGATGCAATGGGCGACGCAGCTGTTGACCCTCGCAGGGCCGGCTGATGCCTGCACGCTCGCGAAAAAAGCGACGAGACCCACTACCGCCGCCGGCACCCCCAGGGGCAGGAGACCTGAAAAAACCTCGACGGGTCCTCATTGTGAAATGACAGGACCCGAAAAACCGCAAGGGATGCAACCAGCAGCACCAGCAGCCACCCAGGCGAGTCGACCGTGACACGAATGCCGAAGACGCCGATCGTGAATCCCTCGGAAAGAAGGACCGCCGCCAGGTTGGCAAAGGCCACAACGGCAACGGTACCCGCCACGAAGCGCGCATTCGCCGCTAGCCCTCCACTACCGTACCTCGCCTCCTGGTGGGGCATTGTAACCTCGTTGTCTGGGTGCCTGATGAGGCTCGTGCCTCTCGCACGAGCCGACAAACGCGATTATATTCCCCCCCCCGTACGCTGCCGCAAGGCGTCCGGCCCGGTATTGTAAACGCAACGTGATAATGTCCTATCTATGCAAAGTAGAAATGTCCTGTATTGTAGCGGCTCCGGAAAGGAGTCGCATATGGATGAAGGGACGTTACGGATGAGTTTGAGGGAGCATTTACGCAACGTGGTGTGCCGGGAGATGTTGCGGGGGCGTAGCAGCGAGAGGCAGGCCGCCGAGTGCGGCAGGGAGGCGCTGACGTAAGTCCTTGCATTGCAACGACCGGAATCTTGTGGACGAGGTGGGGCGAGTCCGCGAGTTTTTGGAGAAAGAGAGAGGAAAATGCCTGCGGTGCCCGGGGAAAAAGGCGCTCTCGGAATGCTCCCTGGTCCCCGTGAAATGCCGCGTCCGTAAACCCAATGCCAGCCACAACTTGCGCAGGGACAAAGAGAAAGCGCCACGCCGAGGCGGGCGCCTGAAACGGCCGTTTACACTCCGGAGAGCGTTCACGGTGATAGGAATGGTGGAGGAAACTAAACTCAATCCAAACTGCCGGGCATGGGCCATCACTGCGATGGGCAATCGGCTCCAGCGGGCCGGCTTTGGCTCAAACGGTGAGTTTCAGGCATCCAGGGCCAGGCTTGAGGAGTTCGTTTTGTGAGCCCCACTTCGCTCTAAGTACTCTCATCTCAGTCGGCGTTGCGTCGTTTCACGAAGAGCTCAGTCTTCCAACGGCGATGAGAGCTTATGGAGCGGTTCATTTCCATCCAAATCAAGAACGCACCGCAAACCCACATAATCCCGCCGGTCTACCGGCGCAAGGAACGAGCGTTGCGTTGTCCTGAGGGCAGCCGAATCTGCGAGAAACGACCCGCCGCGGACGATGCGCGTTGTGCCGCGCTGTGGCCCCCGAGGGTCGACCTGCGGGCCGGCATCATAGAGGCCGTACCAGTCGCTGCACCATTCGGAGACGTTGCCGAGCATCCCGCAAACTCCATGCTTGTTGGGCGATGTCTGCGGCACGGGCACCGGGCCATCCGCGCCGACGGCGCCGGGAACTGACGTACTTGCGGCGTACTCCCACTCCGCCTCTGTGGGAAAGCGCGTGCCGGTCTTGCGGCAAAACTCGATGCAGTCGAGAAAAGATACATTTTCGACGGGCAGGGCGTCGCCCTTGTGGCGCGAGGGGTCCTCGCCCATTACCTTCTCGTACTCGCCCTGCGTTACCTCGTACTTGCCGAGGTAGAAGGGCTTTGTGATCGCCACCTCATGCGCCGGGCCTTCGGCCGCGTCACCCTCGTCGGCGCCCATGGTGAATACGTCAGCCGACACGAAGACGAGCCTCATACCCGTCGTATCGTGGATAACTTCCTTTGCCCAGCCGGTCCGCAGATCGCGCCCCGCCCATGGCGCGCGTGTGAAACCCTCCGGAGCGCGCCCCGGCATAAGCGAGAGCCCGGCGACAACAACGGCGGCTACGGCCGCAAGAGCAAGAACGGCAGCCCTTGCCTTGAGCACGGACTTCGGAACCCTCACAGGTCCGGCCGCGCGCCCCTTTTTGCCCTTGCGCGGCGCCGCGGCGCCGGGCAGCCGCTCGGCGAGTTTCTCGCGCGCGAGCCTCACGGGAAGCGTTATCTCCCATCGCGTGCCATTTCCCCCGGTCTCAAGCGAGAGCCGCCCGAGATGCACGTCTTCCACGATGTGGCGGACGAGAGAAAGGCCTTCGCCCGACCCCGCCGTCGACACGCCGCGCTCGAAGAGCCTCTCGCGAATCTCCTCCGGGACGCCGCGGCCGTCGTCTGAAACGGCTATCACTGTCTCGTTGGGGTCGTTTCCGTCAGAGGCCTCGAGTCGGACTGTCCCCTTCTTCTCGGCAAATGCGTATTTGAGTGAATTGTGCACGAGTTCCGTGAGCGCGTCGGAGAACGCCGATTCATCCAGAAAAAGCGAACTGTCCTCGACGAGCCGCACGTCTGTCACAAACTGAACATCACTCGGCTCGCAGAGGCTCCCCAGCCGTGCGCCCTGGCCCTCGATGAAACCCCGCAGGCTCGAACGCCGCGCCTGCACCGCCGCCGTAACTGACGAAAGCGCATCGAGCACAAGGTCTACCGCACCGGCGACGGCGTCAAGGGGCGCGGCCTTGAGGCGGGCGAGCCCCTCGAACGCGGCGTCGCGCTCGGCGGGGAAGATGTCACAGACGGCGCCGTTGCCGGGAAGGGGCTTTTCGAAGAAGGCGCGGCATTCCTTTTCGGCAAGCCGGGCGCCTTCGCGGGCCGAGTCGAGCTTCTCACGGAAGCCGGGCTTGTCCATACGCTCGGACGCAAGCTGCGCCAGGGCCTTGTAGTTGGCAAGCGAGCGCATGCCGGTCGAGTGCCTCAGGTCCCCGTCGGCGCACTCCAGAACATGAAGCGCCGCGGGGGACAGATGCTCAAGGTCAGGCATTCTCATTTTCGCTTTCCTGAACTTACAGACGACTGCGATCCATCGCAATCGTCGTCGGCCATGCTGCTGTGCACATCGAAATAACCGCGAGCAGGGGGCTAAAGCCCCCTGCACCCCCAAAGGGTAAAAGGGATAAAGTGCAAAGGGTTAATTACAAGTCCTCGCGACACGGAACCCGAGGCAGTGGTTCGTGCCGTCGGGCGAGCCGTAGCTGCGATTCGCCGAGCGGCAGATCTGAGAAAAGTCGTACCACGAGCCGCCGCGCAACACACGAGACGACCCGGATGACGGACCCTGCGAGTCCGTTACGCGCCCTGAGGAATAATTGCCATACCAATCCGCGCACCACTCCCATACGTTACCGTGCATGTCAAAGAGACCCCAGGCGTTCGGCTTCTTCTGGCCCACAGGATGCGTCTTATCCTCGCTGTTGCCGTCGTACCAGGCGTAACTGTTATCATCAAACGAGAATCGAGTGCTGCTGCCCGCACGGCACGCGTACTCCCACTCCGCCTCCGTCGGTAATCGCAGACCCGCCTTATCCACAAACTCCCGGCAGTCGTTCCACGATACCTGCTCCACGGGATTCCGGTCGCCTTTGAACCCGCTCGGATTACTCCCCATCACCTTCCGCCACTCGCGTTGCGTCACCTCGTACTTGCCGAGGTAGAACGGCTTCGTTAGCCGTACGCGGTGCTGGGGCCCCTCGTCACTGCCCCGCCCGCTTTCATTCGAAGGGCTCCCCATCATAAACTCGCCCGCAGGGATGAAGACCATCTCGATGCCCGTCTTTTCGTGAATTACTTCCTTCGCCCAGCCTGTATTGGTGTACGGCTCCGCAGCCGTACCGGGCGCCGCACGGAAACCTGTCGGAACGCGCAGGGCGGGCAACTGCGGTATTACGAGTGCCTCGCCGACCCTCAAAACATTGGGGTTCGAAATCTTGTTGTTGGCCTCGTATATCAATTTCCATTTAGCCATTGTGCCGTAATACTGCTGCGAGATCGAGGCTAACGTGTCGCCCCTCTGCACAGTGTGCGTCACGACCACCCCGCCGGCGCGGTTCGCATCGAGAGACGGGGAAAGCGCGACGCGGAGCCCGAGATCCTTAAGTACATATGTGGGATTTGAGCCGTATTGGTTCCGGTTGCCCGAACGGCATTGTGCCGCCGTGGTTACATACGAGCCGCCGCGCATGACGTGGATGTCCCCCGAATGGGGTCCTTTGGAGTCTTCGCGAGCACTCCCACCGTAATAGTCTCTGTCGTACCAGTCGGCACACCACTCCCACACGTTCCCGTGCATGTCGTACA
>JAGHCE010000032.1 GCA_021160625.1 Planctomycetota bacterium
CCGCCGCCGCCGCCGGCCCGGCCGGGACGATGAGCACGAAAGCCAAGCTCAAAAAGCCGATGCAAATGCCGCTTATGGATAAGAACCTATTCATCGGAGTCACTCTTGGGTTTCAGGCCCGCCTGCGGGTCCGTGATTTCGGTCACGCGGACGCAGAAGTTGTCGTTGACCACGAGGATTTCACCCTTGGCTACGGGCCGGTCGTTCACGAGGATATCGACGGGATCTCCGGCGAGCTTGTCCAGCTCGACGACGGAGCCTTTCCTGAGCTTGAGGATGTCCTCGATGGCCATCTGTGCGCCCCCGAGCTCGATCTTGACATCGAGGCCCACGTCCATCAGCAGATCAATCCCTCCCGCCACCTGTCCGGCTGGTGGCGTCTCAAGCTCGGGCAGCTCCACGGGCTTTGCCTCTTCGTCCCCGGAAGCCGTCTCCCGGCCTTCGGCGTCCTCTTTTTCGGCCTCCTCGACCTCGCCGCGCGTCACCAGTTCGTCGGAGGCGTCCTCGGAAGTCTCCTCCTGGCCGGCCTCCGGGTTCTGCGCTTCCTGGACGACCTTGTCCAGCTCGTCCTGGCCGAGCGCCCCGCCGCCGGCTTGGATTTCGTCCTGGTCCTCTGGCATCTGACACCCCTTCGGGCAGTGGGCCAAGCATTGTCCGCCCCTGCGCCTTCAGAAGATTCTGTAGTCCCCGAATACTATGTCCGTTACCAACTCCTCGCCGAGGAGTTCATTGAAACGCCTCTTCATCGTGCTCTTTACCCCGGCGAGATTTTCGGTGGAAAGGTCGGTGGCGTCGGCGTCGAGGAAGGCCCTCCTTGCCACTTCCTTAAACTTCGCGTCCCACTGGTGGACCGTCGGCTCGATATCGATCTGTCTGTCCTTTGGGATTTCAATCTTTATCGAGACATTGCAGTGTTGGAACGTCTGCTGCATCGGGTCCAGGGCCTTGGTTACCTCGATCCGACCCAGGTTGACCAGACACTTGTTCTCCAGGGGGGACGGTCCCACCTGTTCGCCCTGTGAGTCCCCTTTGCCGCCGAACAGGCTGCCGCTGAAAAAGAAGATAACGGCCGCGGCGTTCAGGGCGAGAAACGCGCCGATGATTATCATTGTCGGTTTGCTGAGGAGGCCCTCGCGCTTTTCGGGCGTCTGTTCCTGCGGCTCCCGCTCTTCCATCACTCTCCTCCCGCACCCTCGGGCTCAATGAGTTCTTCGCTGACGATGATTTCCACGCTCCGGTTGGCCGCCAGGCCTTCGTAAGTGAGGTTCGACGCCGGCCTGTCGAACGGGCCTCCCGAATAGAGCCTTATGCGCCTTGGCTTGATCCCGGAGTCCTTGAGATATTCGGCGGTGGCCTTCGCCCTTTCATACGCAAGGTCGAACAGGTCCCGGCAGGACCCGTCGACGGGCAGAACCTCAACGGCGGTGTGGCCCCTGACCTCCAACTTGTTGGGATAGCCTTTTATGATGCCGACCAGCCGGTCGAGCGGGGCGCACGCGCCGGGCTTGAGCTCGGAGGCTCCCTCGTCGAAAAGGACTTTTCCGCCGATCGTGATCTTGTACCCCTCCTCTATGGTCTGCACGAGAACATGCTGTCCCAGCGTGCTCCTGGCGGGCGCCCCTTCGGGATTGGGGCTGCCCTGTTCGTTGAGGACTTTGCGGATCTCTTCGTGAATGGAGCCGGCGGAGGAATCGCCGGGCTCGACGGCCACCGCATTCTCGTAACCCAGGTACTGCCTTATGCTCTCCATAACCTTGTGGAACTTCTCTTCCTTCACCTCGCTTATCGCCACGAGGATGACGAAAAAGCACAGAAGCAGCGTCATCATATCCCCGTACGTCACGGTCCAGTCCGGAGCGCCGGCCGGGGGACATTCCTCTTTACCGTTGCCGTTGGCCAATTCCTACTCTTCTTTCTTTTCTTCGAAGTCCCTGAAGGAGGGCGGCAGGAAGGTCTTGAGCTTCTGCTCGACAATTCGCGGGTTGTCGCCCGACTGGATCGACATAACGCCTTTTATGATAATCTGCTTCATAAGCATCTCTTCACTGCTTCGCATCTTGAGCTTGTCGGCGATGGGCAGAAAGACCAGATTCGCACTGACGGCACCGTAGAGCGTGGTGATGAGCGCAATGGCCATCCCGGCGCCGATCTTGGAGGTGTCCTCCATATGCTTGAGCATTATGATCAGGCCGATGAGCGTCCCTATCATCCCGAAGGCGGGTGCGTACTTGCCCATCGTCTCGAAGAGCTGACGGCCCTGGGCGTGGCGCGTCGCGAGGCTGTCGAGCTCGCCTTCGAGAATCTGCTCGATGAGCTCCGGGTCGGTCCCGTCGACGGCCATCTGGATTCCCTTCACGATGAACTTGTCCTGGATCGTCTCCGTCATACTCTCAAGCGAGAGTATCCCGTCGCGCCGCGCGATCTCGGCGTACTTGACCAGGTCGTTGATGAGCGCCTGGGCCGACTGCGTCTCCGCAAAGAAGGCGTTCTTCGTCACCCGCATGAGGTTCAGAACCTTCTTCAGCGGGAAACTGATCAACAGCGACGCCGCCGTCCCTCCTAGCACTACCGCCACGGAGGGCACGTCGACGAACGTGTCCACGCTCTCGCGCGCGAACATCGCCGCTCCCAACAGCAGCACACCCATCACCAGTCCGATAAGCGTCGCAAGATCCATTACCAACCTCGCGTTTTACGGGGACCGGGGTCCCCTTCCGTGCGCCCCTTTAGGGTGCCCTGGCCGGGAGCCGCCGATCGGCCCCGGCGTATATGCCGGCTTACACCCTCTCCGGTGGAAACGATCTGAGCCTTCTGCCATACTCCACCACCCGTCGAATTACCTCGTCCACGCTTTCCTTGACGATCACTCGCTCCTTGCCCACCAGCGTTATGATCGTGTCGGGCTTTGCCTCGACGTACTGGATCCGGTCCGCGTTGATTACGAACTCCTCGCCGTTTATGCGCGTTACTTTTATCAATTACGCCTCACATATCCGGGAGAAGCGGGGCACGGCCCGCCTCTCCCGACTGTTTATGTCCCGGCCCGGGCTCGTCGGCCCCCGACGGGGACCTCGGCGGGCGTATTCAGTTACCTCTTTTGAGGCCTTTCGCATACGACGCTGCTCCTACCGTATGATGTTGAGGAGTTCGGCCAGCATATCGTTGGACGAGCTGATCACGCGCGAGTTGGCCGTGTAGCCGGTCTGCGTAACGATGAGGTTGACGAACTCGTTGGCTAAGTCCACATTCGACTGCTCGAGGGCACCTGAAACCAGTGTCCCCGATCCGAACGAGCCGGGCGAACCGACCTGCGGAGCGCCTGCGTTGGGCCCAGGCGAGAACATATTGTCCCCGATCGCGAAGAGCCCCTGGTTGTTGGCGAAAGTGGCCAGGGCTATCTGGGCCAGGTCGGCGACGAGACCGTTGGTGAATATGCCGGATATTATCCCATTGCCGCCTATGGCATATTCGTTGAGCGTGCCTTCGGGCGCGCCGTCCTGCAGGGTCAGCGCCACCTCGGAGGTGTCGCTGGCCAGCTGCGTGATCTGCTCCAGGTCCGGCGCGATGCTCAGCGGCGTCTGAGTGCCCGTGTTGTCGCGATCTATGACGACGAGGTCGTTGGACCTGGCCAGGAACGTGCCGTTCGTGTCAAAGGTCACCGTCCCGGAACCGACCACCCGGGAGATGTCCGTGTCGTCGGGCGATTCCGCGTACCAGCGCCAGGTGTTGCCCGTACTGGTAACCGATTCAAAGGCAAACGTCATACTCACGTCGATCTCGTTGCCCAGTGAATCGTAGACCATAAACGGCGTGAAACCGCTTTCGCCGTCGGCGCTCTGCGACTTCGCTACGGCGAACGGCCTGGCTATGGCGCCGCTGGAGGAGATCATTACGTCTGAGAGGTCATTGGCGGTGCCGTAGTTGCCCTCGATGGCGAGTGCGCCGGTGACGCCGTCAATAGTGATGCCGGCCGAGCCCGGCACGCCGGCCGAGTTGTTGAGGCCCAGCGCCGCTTCAAGCCAGGCGGCCATATCCGCGCTCGGGTCCACCCCGCCCAGCGTCGACGCGGCCGTCACCGTGAACGTCGAGGCCGGCAGGTCTCTTGCGCCCTTGGTCCCTGAAAGCGTCAGCGCATCGCCCACAGCGAAAAAGGGCACTCCGCCGCCGTCCGTCAGGTCGGTCAGGAGCGTGCCCGCCGTGGCCGCCAGCCCGGTGGAGTTGTCGACAAGCGCCTGCGTGGAAAGAAGCGAGCCTTGTGTCCCCACCAAACCGTCGGAGTTGAGGTTGCCTGTGAGGTACACGTTCTGGGTGGCCAGGGCCAGCCGCATCGAGCCGAGAGGTATCTCTATCTGGCCGACCGTCCCCGACGGCGTGATGTCGAAATTGTCGTCCGCCATCCATCCCTGGACCCGCATCCCCAGCGAATTCGTCAGTACCTGGTCGGCGCCGAGGTTGAAAGAGCCGTCCCTGGTGTAGTAGGGGCGCCCGGAGCCGTCGCGGACCACGAAGAAGCCGTTTCCCGAGACGGCCAGGTCCGACGGCACGCCGGTGGTCTCGATGGAGCCCTGGCTGAAATTGGTGGTGGTGGTGCCCACGGTGGTGCCCAGGCCCACCTGCATCGGATTCACGCCGCCCAGACCGCCGGTCGGTGCGGTGCCTATGCTGAGGGTCTGTGCAAACGCCGTTCTGAAAAGCACCCGCGACGACCGGAAGCCGGCCGTATTCACGTTAGCGACGTTGTTACCTATTACATCCATCCGGCGCTGATGGGCCTTTAGGCCCGAGAGCCCGGAGTAAAGGCTTGTTGAAACTCCCATATTTTCCTCCTTTGCCTTTGGCCACGGCCCAGACACGGCCGCGCCTGGGGCCTCCTCTAAGGGAGGACCGGCCCCTTTTTCAAGCAAACACCGCGCTGTCGATGTTCGTAAAGATGTCTCCCTGCCGGTTCCACCGCTCTACGGCGGTGACCACCGTGCGGTTCCTGACGTCAAGAACCAGGTTCACGTTGTCCATAACCACCAGCGACTGCCGGCCTCCCTTGGCGGCGAGATTGCCCGCCGCGACGGAGACCCTCTGCATATCAGCCGCACTCAGGCGTATGTTGCGCTGCCGAAGGCGCTGGGAGGCGTGTGCGGACAGCTTCACATCCGCAACGCCCCGCTCGGCCTCTTTCAGCACCGCCCGGAATGCGCCCGCAGGCGAGGAGCCGTTTGCACGAGTGGCTCCAGGGTGCCCTGCAAGGGCTGCCGGCGCACTTACCTGCCTAACCATCTTCCGGTGCCCCTTGTATGGAGGTTACGTTGTCCACGCTGATCTGGTCGCCTGCCGAGGTTACGAGCACGACGCCTGTCGTGCTGCCGGCCAGCACCCTCACAACGACGCCGGTGACGTTGGTTCCCGCGTTGGATACACCGGAAACCTGCCTGCCGATAAGGGCTCCTCCGGTGGCGACCTTCTGCTGGAAGGTCATACCGGACATCGTCCCATCAAGGTGTGAGAGCGTCTGCATATTCTGGATGCTGGAGACCTGCTGCAGGAGGTCTTTGTTCTTGACCGGGTCGAGTGGGTCCTGGTTCATCAACTCTTCAAGCATCAGTTTCAGGAAGTCGCCGCTTTCGAGCTGGCTGTTTTCGAACGTGTGGCCGGCGCCCGTTGTCGCTGCGGCTGATGCCGCATCCATTCCGATTTCTATACTCACTTGTCGTTTACCTCCTTTCCTTTCTTCCTTCACAGGCGGGCCGTGCCGCACCTTTATACAAGCACGTCAAGCATGCCTGCCGGGGCCGCAAGCTCGCTTTCCCGGAGTGCCTCCACCGCTTCCACGGGGGGCTCCCGCCGCGTGGTATCGGGTCGTCCGGGCGCTTGGTAACCGTTCCGGTCACGCCCCTGCTGGCCGAGGCCGAACTGCATTGATGCCTCGCGGTGGTTGACCTCCAAGCCGCCGAGGTCAACGCCGGCCTCCCGGATACTCTCCCGGAGACCGCCGAGATTGGCGCCGAGGATGTGGTGCGCCTCAGCGGTCGAGGTCTCTATCCGCGCCGTAACAGAGCCGCGGAACATCGAAACCTGGATCCTTACCGTTCCCAGTTCCGGCGGATAGAGCCGCACCCTTACCGTTGTCCGGCCGTTGGCGGCGGCCTGCTGGAGCGCACTTGAAACTCGCTCGATGAGCCGCTCCTGGTCTGCCAGGGTGCCGGTTGTCCGCTCTATGCCGGCGGATTCGATCTGCCCGGCCTGCGGCGCCTCGGACGCGATCGCCTGAACATCAAGCGGCCTCTCAAGCGAGGTGCCCCGGGCTTCTACACGCTTGGCGTCATCCGGGCCTGCCGGCGCCTGGCCGGCGGCCGAAGCCGCCGTGACGGCGCCTGTCGGGTCCGGTGCAGCCGCCTGCTCCGGGCCGGGTGCCTGCTCAGTTGCTTGCGTTTGGGTAACCTGGATCTCGGGTGCCTGGGGCGTATTGTCCTCCGGCGCGTCTGGCCGAGCGCCAAGATCCTCGACAACAGATGCCGGCGCGGCGTCGGGCACCAGGGCCGGTGTCTGGGCCGCCGGTGTATCTTCGCCTGTTTGCCCGGACGGTGTTGCTTCGGCCGGTGCCGGTACGTCCTGGGGTTGACCGGCAGGGCCGGTTTCCGTGGGAACGGGCGCTGCCTGGGGGACCCGGCCGGACGTCTGCGGCGCAGTCAAATCCGCGTCGGTGTCATCGGCCGGGATGGATTCGGCCGACGGGGTTCCCATAAAGGGGCTCCCGACCGGGGCCTCCGGCGCTTCGGCGGATACCTGCACCGGCGCTGTGGAGACGGCAGCGTCCACGACGGCCTCGGCTTCCTGCCCGACCGGCGCACCGGAGAGAGCCATCCCTGCAACAAGCGCCTGGAGCCATTGGAGGAGTTCGGCCGCGGTCTGTACGTTGTCACCCGCGTCATTGGGCTCGGTCGCTTCCGGAGCGTTTTCCAGCCCCGCCACGCCCGTCAGGAGGGCCTGCAGCACGTCATCGGGGATATTCGCCGCGGCGATATTCTCCAGCGCGACGGCCTTGAGGGCCTCAAGCTGCGCGGGTATCAGACCCGTCAACTCCTTTGTTCCGAAGGCATCCTGTGCACTGACGCCGCTTTCTGCGGCCTCAAGGGCCGCCTCCAGCGAGCCGGCGAACTTTGCGCCGCCGGGCGCCTGCGATCGGCCTGCGCCGGGTGTCTGCGGCAGCGCGGCTACGGCGTCGATAATCGCGATTTCTCCCATTTTCTCACCTCCTTTCCTGCTTGTCCCGTGCCCCGCCGTCGGGCGTCTCAGTTCGTGGCGGCCGCGCTGGCCGTCTCTGCGGGGGGTTCGGCGTACCCGCCGCTTAGTATTTCCTGGAGCGCAGCCGCCCGGTTCATCCGGCCGTCGCCGGGCACGCGCGGCTGCTCCTTTTTGTCCACCTTTTTTATCTCCGTGAGGATTTCCGCCCTGAGGGTGGTCTTGAATGCCTTGAGGTACCTTACGACGTCCTTGTCCGGCAGGTCGTAGAGAAGCTCGGCGACGTCCTTGGGCTCCATCTGGCTGTAGGTTTTCACGGCCTCCTGGAAACGGGCGTCTTTCTCGGCGGCGATCTCGGTGGCCTTCTGTGTGTTGAAGGCCGCGATGCGGCTATCAAGTTCGCGCCGCCGGGCGTCGGTCTCGGCGCGCACGGTTTCCAATTCCCTTCGCATCGACTCGGCCGCTTCCTTTGCCGTGTCGATGTCCTCCTCCTGCGCCTTCTTTTCCTTCTCCCACAGGGCCACGGCTTTTTCGAGCTGATCAGATCTCTTGATTTCGAGCGGTGTCTGCGGCGCTTCCTCTTTGACCTCTTCTTCCGAGGGGGTCTGGAGCTCGCCCTGGACAACCTTCACGATGTCGGTCACCTTCTGCTTGGTTACGAAACCGCCGAAGTAAAGAACCGTCGCCAGGATGACCTCGGTCACCAACATCATCGCCCCTATGACGGACAAGGCCGAAAACAGCCTCTTCAGCGTACTCTTCATCCGGCACCCTCCCCTCGAGGGACAAGTCTCTTGCGCCCGAGCGGCGCGCGTCGCCCTTCACGCTCGGCGCTTCCCGCCGTCTTTTTGCCGTCTCTGGTCATTTCGATCCCGCCGCAACACCCGTGGAAACCGCGACCCTCTTGATGAAGAACTCCCTGGCTCCCACCTCGTCGAGTTCTTTCGTCTCTTCCCTGGCCAGTTCGTAGTTGTAGTGCCCGACCTGGATTTCTTCGAGCCTTTCGAGAATTCGTTTGTCCTTCGAAGCGGCCAGGAAATCCTCCCGCCTTTCCTCCATATCCCGCGCGGCGTCTTTTAGCCATTCAGCCGCCTTGTTCACCTTCACCTCGCACAGGCTCAGGTAAGAGCGGTAGAGGGCCATCTCCCTGGCCGAAATCCTGCCCACTCCCATCTCGGCGAGGCGGTTTCTGTAAGAGACAAATTCCGCACCCAGCGCCTCGAGATCCTCGCGGCGTCGCCCGAAGACCTCCACGGCCTTGCTGAAGGCCCTGAGCCTCTGGGTCTCCATCTGCCTGCGGTACTCCAGGACCTTTCCCAGTGAAAACCTGAACTTTTTCATTCGTTCTCCGGCGGCGTTTTCTCCGCCGCAGCCTCCTGTCGGTCGGCGTGCGTCGCACCTCGGCGCGCGCGCGCCTTGTCGGCCAGTTGGACGATACTGTCCCTGGCTTCCTGGAAGGAAGACGACTCGCCCATTCCCTGCCGCAGGTAGTCCCGGATCGCCGGCATCATTTCTATCGAGAGATCGATTTGGGTGTTTGAGCCGCGCACGTAGGCGCCGATGTTTATGAGTTCCTCCGACCGCCTGTAAGTGGCCAGGATCGACTTTATCTCGGCAGCCGCCTGCCTATGCTCGTCGTCGGTGACGTCGTTGGCCAGGCGGCTGATGCTCTCAAGCGGGCTTATGGCCGGGTAGTGGTGCTGGACGGCCAGCTCGCGCGAGAGCCAGATGTGCCCGTCGAGTATCCCCCGGCAGGTGTCGCCCACGGGCTCGTTCATATCGTCGGCCTCGACGAGCACGGTGTAGATGCCCGTAATCGAGCCTTCCTCGCCGCAGCCCGAGCGCTCGAGGACGCGCGGAAGCGTGGCGAAGACGCTCGGCGGATAGCCCCTCGTCGCCGGCGGCTCGCCCGCCGACAGCCCGATCTCCCGCAGCGCCATCGCCATCCTGGTCACCGAGTCCATCATCAACATCACGTCGAGCCCCTGGTCCCGGAAGTACTCCGCGATCGTGGTCGCGGTGAGAGCCGCCTTTACCCTCAAGAGCGCCGGTTCGTTACCTGTCGCCACGACCACGACGCTCTTTTTGAGACCCTCCTCGCCCAGGTCCTTTTCGATGAACTCCCGTACCTCCCTGCCGCGCTCGCCGACGAGCGCGATAACGTTGGCGTCCGCCTCGGTGAAGCGCGCCATCATCCCCATCAGGATGCTTTTGCCCACGCCCGAGCCGCTGAAAATCCCGATGCGCTGGCCGCGGCCTATCGTCAGCAGCCCGTCCATCGAGCGCACGCCGGTGCCTATCGGCTCGGTTATCCGTCGTCTCTTGAGCGGGTCGGGCGGCGTCTGGTAAATGCAGGCGCGCTTGCCGCCGAGAATCCCGCCTCGAGAGTCCCTGGGTCGGCCCCGGCCGTCCAGCACCCTACCGAGGAGGTCCATGCTGACCGCCACGTTCTGGCGCGGGCCCAGGCAGCGCACCCAGTCGCCGGCCTTCAGGCCCTGGGTGCTGCCGTAAGGCATCACCACCGCCTTGTCCGCCTTGAAACCTACAACCTCGCCCTCAATCCCTGCGGCCTTCCCGCCCTCAACACGGCACACCGCGCCGACGGGCGCCGGAAAATTCGCAAGCTCGGCCGTCAATCCCACAACGTGTTCCACGCGCCCCTTCATCACGAGCGTCTCACACGACTCTACGAGCGCGATCTCTTCCTGAAAAAGGCCTTTACCCATCACCGTTCCCGAACAGAATCCTCTCGATCTCACCAAACTGCGTCTCAATTTGCGCATCGAGGAGCCCCGCCTTGCTGTTTACCACGCAACCGCCTGGGGACACGTCAGGGTCACCCTCGATCGTGACCGACGAGAGATTGTCAGCCGTCTTGAGCAGTTCCGGCAGGCACTTCTTTACGTTGTCGAGGACATCCGGCGCCACGCGGACCGTAACGTTCCCGTGCCCGGAGAGTATCTCCAGGCAGCGGGCGAGGTTCTCGGTCGTAACGTGCCGGTCGGCCTCAACTTCCCTCGACACAACCTTCCGGGCAATAAGCATGGCCAGGTCCAGCAGCTCTTTTTCCGCCTGGACGAAAAGGCCGTCCTTGAGCGAGGAGAACTCCGCCAGGGCGCTTCCAAGCGTCTGTGCGAGTTTCTCCGTCTCGGCCTGCGCTTTTTCAAACGCCTCCCTGTGCCCCTCTTCGCGGCCCGCCTGGAGGCCTTCCTCGCGGCCCTTCTCGCGGCCCTCGGCGCGGGCTTCTCGGGCAGCCTCGGCGGCCATCTCTTCGCCCCTGGCGCGTGCGGCTTTGATGATCCGGGCCGCCTCGGCCTCGGCCTCGGCGATGATCACCGCGGCCCGGCCTTCCAGGTCGCAGAAATCGAAGACCAGGGCACCGCCGTAGTCGGCGGCCTCGACCGATTTCACCACGTTAGACAACTACCTCTCCTCCACCGCGACCCTGGATGATGACCTCGCCGGTTTCCTCCAGCCGTCTCACGACATCCACGACCTTCTGCTGGGCGGTCTCGACGTCGGAGAGCCGCACCGGCCCCATATACTCCATATCCTCCTTGATGAGCGTCGCGGCGCGCTCGGACATATTGCGGAATATCTTGTCCTTCAAGTCGTCGGAGGCCGTCTTCAAGGCCAGCGCCAGCGCCTCGTTGTCGACTTCCTTCAACACCTGCTGGATGCCCTTGTCGTTGACGAGGATGACGTCCTCGAACACGAACATCAGCCGCCGGATGTTCTCGACAAGATCGGGCTCTTCCTCTTCGAGGGCTTCCAGGATGCTCTTTTCCGTCGACCGGTCGGCCAGGTTCAATATCTCGGCGACCGCCTCAAATCCCCCGGTCTTCTCGTATTTCTGGACCACTATCGCCGCAAGACGGCTCTCGAGCCCCTTCTCAACCTCCTTGACGATATCGGGGTTCGTGTGCTCCATAGCGGCGATGCGCTGAACCACTTCGAGCTGCTTGTTGGCCGGGAGCCCGGCGAGGACCTCTGC
>JAGHCE010000149.1 GCA_021160625.1 Planctomycetota bacterium
GTACTTGCTGAAGGACCAACAGCCGGGTCCCGAAGACGAGGCGCCGCAATGAAAAAATATGTCCTCGCCGCGATCTTCGCGGCAATCATCTCCCTGGCCGGCCGACCGGCCCGCGCCGACGAGAGGTTCCCCCGGCCGGAGTTCGAAACCGGGCACGAACTGCCAAGTCCCTCGCATCCCGCACCGCGCGCCGACATCTACGAATATGTGGACGTCGCGGTGCTTCTGGCTGCGCTGGCGCTGGCGACGTACTTAGCGCTCGCAAGACGCTCGCGCGGCGGCGTATTCGCGGTGATGGTCTTCTCGCTTCTCTACTTCGGCTTCTGGCGCAAAGGGTGTGTGTGCGCCGTCGGCAGCCTGCAGAACGTGACGCTGGCGCTTTTCGACCGCACATATGCCGTGCCGCTCACGGTGCTTGCATTCTTTGTCCTGCCGCTGGTGTTTACGCTGCTTTTCGGGAGGACCTTCTGCGCGGCGGTGTGCCCACTTGGGGCCATCCAGGACGTGGTGCTCCTGCGCCCGGTCAAGGTGCCGGGGTGGCTCGAAGGGCCTCTCAAGATGCTGCCGTACCTATACCTCGGCGCAGCGGTGCTCTTCGCCGCAACGGGTTCGGCCTTCGTCATCTGCCGGTTCGACCCTTTCGTGTCGCTCTTTCGCCTCAGCGGCAGCGCAGGGATGCTGGCCCTGGGAGCGGCGTTTCTCGTCATCTCGGTCTTCGTCGGGAGGCCCTACTGCCGTTTCGTGTGCCCCTATGGTGTGCTTCTCGGGTGGATGTCGCGCCTTTCGAAGTGGCACGTTACCATCACGCCGGACGAATGCGTCCAGTGCAGGCTGTGCGAAAACTCCTGCCCGTTCGGGGCCATCCGGAAGCCCACCCCCGAAGAGGCGGGCGAGCCGCGCGAAGTCGGTGTGCGCAGGCTTGCGCTGCTCGTTGTCGTTCTGCCCGTGCTCGTCGTGGCGGGGGCCTGGACGGGCGGCAGGCTCGGTGGCCCTCTTTCGCGGGCAAACGCCACCGTCCGCTTAGCCGAGCAGGTGCTTCGAGAGCAGACAGGGCAAACCGCCGAGACTACGCTGGAAAGCGAGGCCTTCGTCGGCACCGGCCGGCCGGCGGCCGAGCTCTACGATGATGCGCTTGCGATAAAAGCGCAGTTTGCAAGCGGCGGGCGGTTGCTCGGCATCTTCGTCGCCCTCGTATTCACAGCGAATCTCATCGGCCTTTCGATAAAGCGGACACGAACCGACTACGAGCCGGACCGCCAAACGTGTCTTAGCTGCGGGCGGTGCTTTTCGTATTGCCCGAGGGAACACCTGCGATTGAAAAAGCAGAAGGAAACACTCGAATGACCCAGACGGGACACTCCGATAAACCGTCCGGCGCCATACGGGCCGCACGCGCGGCCGCACGCGCCGTTGCAGTCGTGGCCGCCGTCTTCAGCCTGTCCGTCTGTATCGTCATCATTGCGAACTACTTCCAGACCAGGGCCGCCGCCCCTATGGACTCCCCCGCCCTCAAGCACCTGACCGGGGAGCTTCGCGACCGCCCCGGCGACGACGCACTCAAGGAGGAAATACGGGCGCTTGACCTCCTCGTGCGCAAGGCATTCTTTACCAGTGAGCGGTTTCGCCGCATAGGGGCATACCTGCTCCTCGGCGGCGTGGCGGTGATGCTGGTGTCGCTAAAGACCGCGGGCGCCCTCGGCCGAAAGCTGCCCGACCCCGGCCGCTTCACGGATGCCGACGAGTCCCAGGACGCCCAAAGGCTCATCCGGTGGCTGGTAGGAGCGCTCGGCGTGGCGCTTGCCGTCTCGTCGCTGATCATTGCCTTTTCCTCGGCCGATGGCCTAACCCCATCCCGCATCGCCCAGGTCACCGAGGAGCCGCGTCAATCTCCCCAGGCCCCCGAAGCCGCCGCCGGGATGCCGACGCGTGAGGAAATACTCGCGAACTGGCCGTCTTTCAGGGGACCCGACGGCAATGCCGTCGCCTACTGCACGGATATCCCGACCGACTGGGACGGCCCCGGCTCAAGGGGAATCCTCTGGAAAACGGCTCTGCCGCGCCCCGGGTTTTCTTCTCCAGTCGTATGGGGCAAGCGGGTCTTTCTCACCGGCGCGGACGAAAACGTCCAGGAGGTCTACTGCTTCGACGCGGACACAGGAAACATCCTCTGGCAGCGGAAGGTAGCGGCTGTCCCCGGCTCGCCCGCCGAGCCGCCGGAGGTCACCCCCGACACAGGCTACGCCGCGCCTACGACGGCCACCGACGGGCGGCGCGTTTTCGCGATCTTTGCAACCGGCGACGTTGCCTGCCTCGACTTCGACGGCAGCCGCATCTGGGCGCGCAACCTCGGCGTGCCGGAGAACCACTACGGCCACGCCTCATCGCTCATCACGTACGAAAACCTGCTCCTGGTCCAGTTCGACCACGGCGGCGGCGGGCACCTGCTGGGTCTGGACGTCGCCACGGGGCGGACCGTCTGGGAAACCGAGCGGGAGGTGGATACGTCCTGGGCGTCGCCGATTGTCGTCGACACAGGGAACCGGAAAGAAGCAATCCTGTGCGCCAGCCCCCTGGTGGCCGCCTACAACCCGAAAACGGGCGTGCGGCTCTGGAGCATTGACTGTCTGGGAGGCGAGGTCGGCCCGTCCCCGGCGTACGGTTCAGGGAGGGTCTTCGCGGGCAATGAATTTGCGGTCCTTGCGGCAATCAGTATGGACACGCTGGAGGTTGTTTGGGAAACCCAGGACGACCTCCCGGAGGTCTCAAGCCCCTTGGCCGTCGGCGACTACCTTTTCGTCGCCACCAGCGGTGGGACGGTTACCTGCTTCGAGGCGGCCACGGGCAAGGTCCTCTGGCAACAGGAGTTTGAAGACGGGTTCTATTCCTCGCCGATCCTGGCCGGCGGTCTTGTGTACTTGATGGATACCTCCGGCGTGATGCATATTTTCAAGGCGGCCGGCGAGTTCAAGCCCATCGGCAGCCCGAAGCTCGCAGAAAAGTCCACGTGCACTCCCGCTTTCGTCAACGGCCGCATCTACATCCGTGGCGATGAGCACCTCTACTGTATTGGCAAGACCGCAGGAGGCGCTGGGTGACCGAACTTGCACACGATGCTATGCAGGCGGCCGACGAGATCGAAATCGATCCCGGCGAGGTCGATCAAATCATCGCCGCCACCGGCGGCCGCCCCGAGGACCTCATCTCCATCCTTCGGGCCTTTCAGGAAAGGTACAGTTACCTGCCCGAAGCCGCCCTCAGGCGCCTCTGCGAGACCACCGGCATCTCCCCGGCCACCGTGACGGGCGTGGCCACCTTTTATCACCAGTTCCGAATGAAGCCAGCCGGCCGCCACACGATCCGTGTCTGCATCGGCACGGCCTGCCACGTCAAGGGCGCATCGGGCGTATTCGACGCCTTCAAGCAATATCTCGGTATTTCCGAAGACGAAGACACCGACGTCGACAGGCTCTTTACCGTGGAAAAGGTGGCCTGCTTAGGGTGCTGTATGCTCGCGCCGGCGGTGCAGATAGACGACCTGACTTACGGACACCTCAGCCCCCAGAAGGTGCCCCGCGTCTTGAGGGATTTTCTGGCATCATTCCGGCAAACCGCCGAGGCAAGGGCCGGCCGGGCCGCGCCCGCCGGCGCCCAGGTCGCCGGGGAAATCCGGATGTGTCTGTGCTCAAGCTGCGTAGCGGCGGGGGCGCGCGGGGTCTATGACGAGTTTCGCAGGCAGATCGCGGCCGCCGGGATATCCGCGACCCTCAAGGTCGTCGGCTGCACGGGGATATCCTGGCAGGCGCCGCTGGTGGAGGTGGCCCTGCCGGACGGGCGGATTTTTCGCTACGGCAGGCTCGCACCGCAGGACGTTCGAGCGGTGCTCCTGAGGCATTTCCGCCCGACCTCAGCCGCGCGGCGCGCCGGGGCAGCGGCCTTCGGCCTCCTGGAGCGGCTCTTGACCGACCAGGCCTGGGAACCGGTCACCCGTTACGCCGTCGATGTCCGGGACGACTCGGCACATCAATATCACACCCGGCAGAAACAGATAGCCACCGAGCACGCCGGCCATATGGACCCGCTCGATCTCGACGACTACATCCGGCACGCCGGCTTCGAAGCGCTCAAGCGCTGCCGAGACGGGCTCTCGCCGGAAACGCTCATCGACGAAATTACCCGAAGCGGCCTCAGGGGTCGTGGCGGAGCGGGGTTCTCCACCGGGGCGAAGTGGGCTGCCGTCCGAGCGGCCGCCGGCGACACGAAGTACATAATCTCAAACGGGGATGAGGGCGACCCCGGCGCCTTTATGGACCGGATGATCCTGGAATCGTTCCCGTTGCGCGTTATCGAGGGAGCGGCGATTGCGGCCTGGGCCGTAGGGGCATCCAAAGGCTTTTTCTACATCCGCGCGGAATATCCGCTGGCGGCGCGCCGGGTACGAAAAGCCCTCGAAATCTGCGAGGCGCGCGGCATAATCGGCGAAAACGCAATGGGCACGGGTATGCCACTGCACTTTGGGGTTGCACAAGGCGCAGGCGCATTCGTCTGCGGCGAGGAGACCGCCCTTATTAAAGCCATCGAAGGCCGCCGAGGTATGCCGCGCCTGCGCCCGCCGTACCCGTCGCAAGAGGGGCTCTGGGGGAAACCTACGCTCGTAAACAACGTGGAAACCCTCGCGCTCGTCCCGTGGATTCTGCGCCACGGGCCGGAGGCCTTCGCCGAAATCGGCACGGAGTCGAGCTCCGGCACCAAGACCTTCGCGCTCGCAGGCAAAGTGGCCAGGGGCGGCCTTATCGAGGTGCCGATGGGAACGACGCTTCGCGAGATCGTGGAGGACATCGGCGCAGGCGTCCCCGACGACCAGAAGCTAAAGGCCGTACAAGTGGGCGGCCCATCGGGCGGGTGCGTTCCGGCGGACCTCATTGACACTCCCGTCGATTACGAGGCGCTCTCATCGGCCGGGGCCATTATGGGCTCCGGAGGGCTCGTGGTCCTTGACGAGACGAACTGTATGGTTGACGTCGCGCGCTATTTCCTCAGATTTACGCAGATGGAGTCTTGCGGCAAGTGCACGTTCTGCCGCATCGGGACCAAGCGGATGCTCGAAGTTCTCGAACGCCTCTGCGAGGGAGACGGCAAGCCCGGCGACATCGAGGAGCTCGAACACTTAGCGCACATCACCCAGGAGGGGAGCCTCTGCGGCCTCGGCAGGACGGCCCCGAACCCGGTGCTCTCGACGATAAAGGCCTTTCGCAGCGAGTACGAGGCACACATCGAGGGATACTGCCCGGCAAAAAGCTGCAAGGCGCTCATCACCTATGTCATCACCGACGACTGCATCGGCTGCACCCGCTGCGCGCAGCGCTGCCCCGCAGAGGCCATCGCCGTCACCCCCTACCGGAAACACGAAATCGACCCGGAAAAATGCACGCGCTGCGACACGTGCAGGCAGGTCTGCCCCTCAGATGCCGTGATAATCGAATCCGGCCCGCGCGCGGGGCCGCCTGACACCAAAAGAGGAACGGATACCCCGACACTACTGAACATCCCGACAGGAAAAGGACATTAGACCCGTGGCACGACTGACAATAGACAACCGCAGCGTCGACGTGCCCGCCGGCGGCACAATACTCGACGGTGCGCGTGCGCTCGGCATAGAAATTCCAACGCTCTGCTTCAGGGAAGGTGTCGAGCACTTCGGATCCTGTATGGTATGCGTGGTGCAGGAAATGAATTCGGGCAGGCTCATACCATCCTGTTCGGCCGTGGCGGTGGATGGAATGGTGATAGAGACGGCCAACAACGAGGTACGCGACTCCCGCAAAACCGCCCTCGAACTGCTCCTGGGCGACCACGTCGGCGACTGCGAGGCCCCCTGCCGGAGAATCTGCCCGGCGCATATGAATATCCCTCTTATGATTCGGCAGATCGCCGCCGGCAAGCTCCGCGATGCGATAATAACAGTCAAGAAGGACATCGCCCTGCCGGCGGTACTGGGTCGGATATGCCCGGCGCCCTGCGAGAAGGGCTGCCGACGCTCGCTCTACGACGGCCCCGTGGCCATCCGCCTCCTGAAGCGCTTCGCGGCCGACACAGACCTGGCAGCCGAGTCGCCCTGGCTGCCGCCGCCAAAGTCCGCCACCGGCAGGAAAGTCGCCGTAATCGGCGCGGGCCCGGCGGGCCTCGCAACTGCGTACTATCTTTTGCAGGAGGGGCACGCCTGCACCGTCTTCGACGACCACGACAAGCCCGGCGGGATGCTTCGCCTGGGCGTCGACAGGGAAAGGCTGCCGGAAGGCGTCCTCGACGCGGAGATTGAGACGATTGCGCATCTGGGCGCTGACTTCCGGATGAATACGAAGGTCGGCCGCGACGTCCAGATCGAGGACTTGCAGAGGGACTTCGACGCTCTCGTCATCGCCGTCGGCGAGATTGCCGACGGTGCGGCTGCGGCCTTCGGCGTCGAGGCGGCCATGCACGGCGCCAAGGTCAACCCTGCGACCCTTCAAGCAGCCGGCGGCGCCGTCTTCGCAGCCGGCAGCGCCGTCCAACCAAGCCGCCTGGCCGTCAGGGCCGTCGCCGACGGCAAGAGAGCTGCCGCGTCTCTCAGTCAGTTCCTGGCTGACAAAGAAGTGAATGCACCTGGCAAAAGGTTCGACTCGAAAATGGGGCCGCTCATAGAAGGCGAGATAGACGAGTTTGCGAAAGAAAACGACGCGGCTGACCTGGTAGTGCCATCGGCCGCCGGCGGCGGTTTCTCCCTCGACGAGGCAGTCAGCCAGGCGCACCGCTGCCTGCACTGCGACTGCCGGAAGGCCGACTACTGCGCGCTCAGGCGATACGCAGACGAGTACCAGGCAAGGCAGGAGCGCTACAGGGGCACCGAACGTCGGGAATTCGAGAGGATTTTGCAGCATTCCGATGTCGTCTACGAGCCCGGCAAGTGCATCAAATGCGGCCTTTGCGTGCGGATAACCAGGCAGGCCGGAGAGCGCCTCGGCCTTACCTTCATCGGGCGCGGCTTCGACCTTCGGATCGGGGTGCCTTTTGATGAATCCTTTGCCGTCGGCCTCGAAAAAACAGCGGCCGAATGCGTCCGCGCGTGCCCCTCAGGGGCGCTCTCATTCAAGCAGGAAGAGGTCTGATGCAGTGAATTCGGGTGCAAAATCCGCGGCCCTGTCGGTTCTGGCGCCGCTTTTGCTGCTTGCGCTGGGCTTCTCGGTACCTCTGGTCATCAGGGCACGCCGTGCCGCGAGGGAGACCGCGACGCAGTCCGCTGCGCCCGCCCCGGCAAAAGAGCCTGATAACCGTCCGATTCGTGCCGCTGGCGATGCCGCCGGCGAGGTTCAAGGGCTCCGCAGCGATGCCGCCGAAGTCGAACCACTCCGCAATGACACGGGCTGGGAGATATTCCGTGGCGACCGAGGTCTTTCGGGAGTTGCCGAGGGGCACCTTCCCGACACCTTGACGCTTCGCTGGTCGTTCGAGACGGGCGACGCCATAAAATCGTCGCCGGTCCTCGGCGGCGGACGTGTCTTTATCGGGTCAAATGACGCTAAGATATACGCGCTGGATGCTGCGACGGGAAGGAAGGCCTGGGAATTCGACACGGGCGCCGCGGTCGAGGCGCCGCCCTTGGTCCTGGAAAACACGGTTTACGTCGGGAACCTCAACGGCGTTTTCTACGCGATTGACGCTGCCACGGGCCGAAAGAGGTGGCAGTTTGAAACCGAAGGGGCAATTACCGGGTCGGCCAACCGCGTTACGGCGCCCGGCGATTCGGCCAAGCGCGTCGTCGTCGGCAGCCACGACAACACGATGTACTGCCTAAATGCGGCCTCCGGGACGCTCGTGTGGAAATACGAGACCGACAACTTCATAAAC
>JAGHCE010000102.1 GCA_021160625.1 Planctomycetota bacterium
CCGAAAACCACCCCTCCTGGACGCATATGTACCTTATGATGTTCGCAGCCCAGATCGCCTTCATAATCTCGTATGTCCTTGTTTAAAGGTGTCTTCGACCGCTTCCTGGAACGTAGCACTGGTGGCCCGTCCACCAGTCTCACAGTGGGCTGGGCTTCGACCCATTCGACATTACTCAAACGATACAAAGAATGTACGTCAAACGTGCGCGTGTTAGTCTACGTACGCCGCAAAGAGCCAATGTTCGCCGAAAAACCGGCCATCTATTGCCTGAATCCGCAGGGCCAGTCCTGGCCAGTCCTGAGGCAAATCTCGTTCAAGCGGCAAATGCCTTACCGGCCTTTTACAATTCAGGTATGATGTCGAAAGTCTCCCCGGCTTTTCTCCGGGCGACATATTCGTATATCCTGTCAAACGCCTCGCGCAACTGTACGAGCGCGCCCACCATATCCGGCACTTTTACGACTACCGGCTGGTATCTGGTTTTATGTGCAATATTGACAAAATTCGGGCTTTTTCTGGTCGCCACGAGAACATCGCAATCTGCAATGATCCCGAGAATCTTTTTCATCTTATCAGGGGTGGCATGGTCCATACTTTTCCCAGCATTTTCCCGTTTTTCAATAAATACGTGTTCGGCGTCCTCGAACAGGTCGTAAACATAAAACACCCTCGTATCTCCCATATGAGATTGTGCTATGTTTTCACCATCATTCGAACCAATGCATACCCTAAGCTTCCTTTTGTCCATAGTTTACCTTTCATACCTTGTTTGCGAACGGGGTTTCACCGAAGTCGCTGGGGGACATAGGCAAGACGCGTTATTTTTTCCAAAATTGGTGCAGAGAGAACCAACCTATGTCAAACCACTCTCAGCCTACATTTCCCATATGGATTGTTGCCCATGACCATCGTGAACATACGTGGTGATTTTACCTGGTCTGCTGACATCGTCAATCTCTTTCCATACACCGGCGAGCAAGGGGCTTGCTTGCTATCGAGCGGCGATGCCGCCTGGAACGGCATCAATACGAACGTTCGGTGGCGCTACAGGCAAAGCGTCTGCGTCGTCACCGCACTCACCCTGTCGTCTTCGAGCCCGCTCTCGGCAGTCAAGCGCACCTTAGCTCACGGACGCCGTATGTGCCGTATGCATGGGGCAAAGGAGGGCGTATCGGTCAATCAGCCAGTAGCACTGAGGTACTCGGCGAACCGGCGCTTGAACACCGCCAGCGCCCGGGCGCGGTGGGAGACGCGGTCCTTGATATCTTGTCCGAGCCGGCCGAAGGTCCCGCCGAAGGGCGGCACGAAAAAGAGCGGGTCGTAACCGAAGCCGTAGTCACCGCTTGGAGCATCGGTTATGACGCCTTCAACCGATCCTTCGCAGGTAAACAGGACAGCCTCCGGCGAGGCAAGGGCTATGACGCACCTGAAGCGCGCCGTGCGTGCCGCGGTGGGCGTTTCCCCCAACTTCTCCAGGAGGAGCCGGTTGTTGTCCTCGTCGGTTGCGTTTTCCCCGGCAAAACGCGCGGAGTAGACACCCGGACGGCCGCCGAGCGCATCGACCTCCAGGCCCGAATCGTCGGAGACCGTGAGGAGCCCGGTCCTTTTCGCGAAGTAATGCGCCTTCGCAATCGCGTTTTCTTCCAGCGTGCAGCCCTCTTCCGGCGCGTCGGGGATGTCTTTTAGCTTTGAGAGGTCCAACACTTCGACGGGAAGTTCGCCGAGTATGCGCCTTATCTCCCTTGCCTTGTGAGGGTTCTTCGTGCCGACGAGAAGTTCGAGGGAAAGGTTGGTCATCGTACGGGGCACGGGGTCTTGAGTTCGGCGAGGTTGACGATTTCGGTTTCGGGGACCCGCAGGCGCTCGCCGCCGCCTAAGTCGATCCGACCTGCCTGGTCGATCTGCCTCCTGAGGGCGATTGCCAGGGAGTGTGTTGAGACGCGAAGCCCCACGCGAACGCAGTCTGGCCCCTGCCGCACGGTAAACGACTGGTAGCCGACCTTCAGGAGCCGCCCGGCCGCCGATGCGGCGTCGGCTGCAACCTGCGACTGCGGGAAGGTGCTCGTGCCGGGAACGTACCTGAATGTCGCCACCATCACACCGTAACCGGGGGACAGTTCTTTTACGTCACGGGCCGGCCGCGACATCGTCGGCTCCCGTTGGGGGCAGCCGGCGGCCAGGATTGCCAGGACCGCCAGACCCACAAAGAAACCCAGGCGTTTCACTTTCATCTCAGGGCCTCCTTCTGAATCCGGATGAGCTTGCGTATGCCGCGCTTGGCCAGCGCCAGGAGCGCTTCGAGCTCGTCGGGGCTAAAGGGGCGCGACTCGGCGGTGCCCTGTATCTCGACGAATTCCCCCGAAGCGGTCATTGCGACATTCATATCGACGTCGGCGGCCGAGTCCTCCACGTATGCAAGGTCGAGAAGCGGCTTGCCGTCGACGATGCCGACGCTGACGGCCGCCACCGGTTCACGTATGACCTTTCCGGAGACGGCGCCGCCGGCTTTGAGGCGTGCCACGCAGTCGGCCAGCGCCACGAACGCCCCCGTAATCGAC
This sequence comes from Planctomycetota bacterium, assembly GCA_021160625.1. Taxonomy (GTDB): domain Bacteria; phylum Planctomycetota; class DG-23; order SLPQ01; family SLPQ01; genus JAGHCE01. The sequence continues at coordinate 2,562 of JAGHCE010000102.1, forward strand.
GCGGTCCTGGTGCCGCCGTCGGCGTCGAGGACGTCGCAGTCTATGCGGATGGTGCGTTCGCCGAGCTCGTCGAGAGTGGTGACCGCCCGCAGGCACCTGCCGATAAGGCGCTCGATCTCGGACGTGCGGCCGTCCACCTTGCCGCGATTCCTGTTTTTCCGCGTGGACGTCGAGCCGGGAAGCATGCCGTACTCGGCCGTCACCCACCCCCGCCCGGTGCCGGCAAGAAAGGGAGGAGCTTTCTGCTCGACGGTGGCGGCGCAGGCGACGCGCGTGCCGCCGGCCTCGATGAGGACGCTCGACGGGCAGCTCCTGAAGAACCCCTTGGCCAGATGCACGGATCTTGGTTCGTTGGCTTTCCTGCCGTCCGGGCGGCGCATTATCCCTCCTCGGCAAAGCAGGCGTCCATAATGCCGATGCCGGCGTCGATAAGCTCCCGCGTAACCGTCATCGCCGGCATTACGCGCAGCACCGTGTTGTGCGTGCAGTTGATGTTGAGGCCCTTTTGGAGGCAGCGCGCCACGATAGAGGCACCGGGGATCGAGAGTTCCATCCCCAGCATCAGCCCCTTGCCGCGAACCTCCCTGACGAAGTCATACTTCGCGGCGAGTTCATTGAGGGCGCCTTCGAGGTATGCGCCCATCGTGCGGGCATTCTCGATGAGGCCATCCTCTTCTATCGCCTCGAACACCGCCAGCCCCGCCGCGCAGGCTAAGGGATTGCCTCCGAAGGTCGAGGCATGGCTGCCGGGGGTGAGCGCCTCGGCGACCGCAGGCGAGGCCTCTATGGCGCCGATCGCCACGCCGCCGCCCAGGGATTTCGCCATCGTCATAATGTCGGGCGCGACGCCGTAGTGCTGGTACGCGAAATACTCGCCGGTGCGGCCCATACCCGTCTGGACCTCGTCGAAGATGAGCACCGCACCGCTGCTGTCGCAGAGATCCCTTACGCCTTTGACGTAGTCCTCGTCCGCCACGTTTATCCCGCCCTCGCCCTGGATGGGCTCGAGGAGCACGGCGGCGGTTTCATCGTCCATCGAGCGTTTGAGGGCATCGAGGTCGTTGAAGGGGACATAGACGAATCCGGGCGGCAGCGGCGCGAAACCGGCATGGTACTTCGGCTGCCCCGTGGCCGTCACCGCCGCGAGCGTCCTGCCGTGAAACGAGTCCTTCATCGTGGTGATTTTGTAGCGGCCCTCGGGCGTGTACTTTCGGGCAAGCTTCATCGCCGCTTCGACGGCCTCGGCGCCGGAGTTGCAGAAAAAGCACTTGCCCCCGAACGAGTGGTCGCTTATCGCCTTTGCCAGGAGCCCCTGCTCTTCGATATAGAAGTTGTTGGGCACGTGGAGGAGACGGCCGGCCTGGTCCTTTACGGCCTTGACCACCTTCGGGTGACAGTGGCCGATGCCGCTGACGGCCCAGCCGGGGAAGAAGTCGATGTACTCCCCGCCGTCTGCGTCCCAGATGCGGCTGCCCTCGCCGCGGACGATGACCACCGGCAAGCGTGTGTAATTGGCGATGACGTACCTGTCAAAAAGCGCGATTGTCTCCTCGGTTTTCATAACACCGGCAACTCCACTTGGACAAAAGGTAGTGTTCGGAAACGATTGGGGACGCATTTTACCAAAGGCACAGGTCCCGTTCAAAGCATTTCGGTCTACTCTCCCGCAGACCTGGCCGGAGAGCCGCCTGAGCGCGCTTTCAAGGTATCCAACGCAGGGACAGTGCGCGGCAAGCCCATCGTCTTTTCGATCTTGTAGGCCGCCAGGCCGCAAAAGAGATTGTCAGGGTCGCGCTCGAAGGCTCTTTTCGCGTTCGAGTAGAACTCAACCCACTTGTCGCCCTTCGAGAAGAAGACGAAGTCGGGATGCTCCGGAGTCGAGAGGTCAAGAAATCGCACCGTCTTCCCATCGTGGCCGAGCCGCGCGAGTAGCGCCCGGTAGACCTTCTCGCTGGTGAAGCCGTAGTTTTTGCGGAAGTCGAAGATGTAGAAATCCGCCTCCACGTCGGCCGAGAAGTCTTCAAGTTCATACGCCGATGCGAAGAAATATCCCAGGTTGTTCTGGGCGGCGATCTTCGAACCCCCTGGGAAAAGCCCCTTTACATCGAGAAAGAATCGTTCGTGCTTATCGATGCCGTAGAACTCCCTGCGGGTCTTCGTCGCCGGTACCGGCATACTGAGGACGTTCCAGGACTGCTCGATGTCGAGGCGCGCCGTCGGCGAGGCCCAACGCTGGTTGGCGGGAAAGGATAAAATGACGTTCGACAGGAGCGCCACAATCACGAGAAACGCCGGCAGCGTCGAGGGTTC
>JAGHCE010000068.1 GCA_021160625.1 Planctomycetota bacterium
GGCCGTGGCGGCGGTCGTGCTCCTGGCGGGAGCCGCCGCGACGGCTTTCTTCCTGGCGGCCTTCCTGCGCGCCGACGGTGCGGGGCGCAAGGCTCGGGTTTTCCTTGCGAATGTGCAGACCGCTGCGCCCAGAGGAACCGCAGCGAGGATCAAGTCCCTGACGGAAGAAATCTTACGAGCCAGGCGCCTGGCGCCCTACGACGCACGGCTTGCCTACCAGGCATCGCGGCTCTCGGCCCTCAGGGTGCGCTATGAGGATTCACCAGGCGATGCGGCGAGGGTCAAGTCCGAGAGATTTAAAAACGCCGTGGCGGCGGCACGTCTTGCGCCTTCGTATACCTTCTACGCGATGACGGCCGTGACGATGGGGGCAAAGGGCCTCGGCGTCTTAGAAGGTTGGGAGATGTCGGCCTTTGCGTACAAGAGGGCGCTGGCGGAGCTCTTCTTCCAGGCGGGCCGCGATGACGACGGGCTGTCCGAGATGCGGGAAGCCGTCGCGCTGGAGGTCCCAACGTCTGCCCTGGCGCCCGAGCGGGCAATGAAGGCGGTGGAGGACCTTCTTTCCCGCTTCGGCACGTACGAGCGCATAGCCTCGGCGGCGCCGGATTCCTTCGGGGGGCATATGCTCTTCGGCAAGTCTCTTGCAGGGGCGGGGCTTGGGTCGGCCGCCGGGGAGGAGTTTGTCGATGCGGCGGCCCTTGCGGGGGATGCGGGCCGCGCGGACGGTTTCGACCAGCTGGCTGCCTCGCAACTGGCAGAGCGCCTCGTCTCCTGCGGCAAACGCGACGAGGCAGGGAAATTTTACGCAACCGCGCTGCGAAGGCGCCCCCGGTGGCAGGCGCTGAGGCTCTCCTACGCGGGCTTTCTCGCCCACAGCGGGCTAAGCGACTCCGCCAGGGCCGAGATAGACACGCTGCTTTCCGCAGACGTCCCGAAGTGGCTTTCGGACAGGGCGCTTGCTCTGCGTGAGAGCCTTGGGCGAAAATGAGAAAAGGAAGATGATATGATCAATATCGCCGTAGTCGGCACCGGCTCCTGGGGGAAGAACCTCGTGAGAAACTTCGCCTCGGCCGACGGCGCCGCGCTTTATGTCGTCTGCGACCGAGACGCCAAGCGCCTCAAGGCCCTTTCCGAGGCCTACCCGCAGGCAAAGGCCGTCCCAGATATCGGGGATGTCCTCTCCGACCGGGCGGTGAATGCCGTCGTCATCGCCACCGATGCAAAGTTTCACTTCGAGCACGCAAAGGCCGCCCTCGAAGCGGGAAAACACGTCTACGTCGAGAAACCGATGTGCCAGACGGCCGACGAGGCCCGCCGGCTCACCGCGCTTGCCGCCAAGTGCGGTCGCAAACTGATGGTGGGGCACCTGCTTTTGTACCACCCGGCGGTTGCCAGGCTGAAAACGATGGTCGACTCCGGCGAACTCGGCGAAATCTACTATATGTACACACAGCGCCTCAACCTCGGCGTCGTGCGGTCAAACGAAAACGCCTGGTGGTCGCTGGCGCCTCACGACATCAGCGTCATCAACTACCTCTTCGGGGCGTTCCCGGCGAAGGTCTCGGCCCAGGGGCAGTGCTACCTGCAGAAGGGGATCGAGGACGTGGTTTTTGCAACGCTCCATTTCGGCGACGGGCGCCTTGCGCAGGTTCACACATCGTGGCTCGACCCCCACAAGATGCGGCGGATGACGATAGTCGGCTCGCAGAAGATGGTGACCTTCGACGATATGGAGCCGGCCGAAAAGGTGAAGGTCTATGACAAGGGCGCCGTGGCGAATCTGACCTACCGCTCCTACGGCGAGGCCATCACGCTGCGGCAGGGCGACATACACATCCCGAAGATCGACACGACGGAGCCGCTCAGGCTCGAGTGCAGGCACTTCGTGGAGTCGATAGCAAACGATACCACGCCGCTTAGCGACGCGGAGAACGGGCTGGACGTGGTAAGGGTCCTGGAAGCCGGCGGGCGTTCCATTGCAGCCGGCGGTTCCCCTGAGGAGGTGTAAGTTGGCGGATTACTTCGTACACCCCACAAGCGTCGTCGACGACGGCGCCTCGATAGGCGAAAATACGAAAATCTGGCACTTCTGCCACATTACCGCTCCATCATCCATCGGGCCCGACTGCAGCCTCGGACAGAACGTTTTCGTGGCGAAAAACGTCCGCATCGGCCGTAACGTCAAGATACAGAACAACGTCTCCGTCTACGAGGGCGTCATTCTCGAGGACGACGTTTTCTGCGGGCCCTCGATGGTCTTCACCAACGTCATCAATCCCCGGTCGTTCGTCTCGCGAAAGGACGAGTACAAGACCACCCTGGTCAAAAGAGGCGCGTCAATCGGGGCGAACGCGACTCTCGTCTGCGGCGTGACGATAGGTATGTACGCCTTCGTTGGGGCGGGGTCTCTCGTGACGCACGACGTGGCCGACTTCCAGCTCGTCTACGGCTCGCCGGCGCGGCCTCACGGGTGGGTCTGCTGGTGCGGGGAAAAACTTGACCTTGTCGACAAGGCGGGCACGTGCGCCGGCTGCGGCCGGAAGTACGAACTCCTCGGCGGCGCACTGAAACCCGCAGCGGAGGTCTCCTGACAATGGCCGCCGCGGGCCCCGTGGTCGCAAGCATCGTGGGCGCCAGGCCCCAGTTCATAAAGGCCGCCGTGGTAAGCCGCGCGCTCGCAGCCGCCGGCATACGGGAGTTTCTCGTCCACACGGGGCAGCATTATGACTACGGGATGAGCGACCTTTTCTTCCGCGAGCTCGAAATCCCCGAGCCGCGCCTGAACCTGGCCGTCGGCTCCGGCAGCCACGGACGCCAGACGGCGGCGATGCTCGAGGCGCTCGAAGAGGTCTTCGTCGAGATGCACCCGGCGCTTGCCCTTGTCTACGGAGACACGAATTCGACGCTGGCGGCGGCGCTTGCGGCCGTCAAGCTCCACATCGAGGTGGCCCACGTCGAGGCCGGCCTCCGCAGCTTCAATATGAGAATGCCGGAGGAGATAAACCGGATACTCTCCGACAAGATTTCAAGCCTCCTTTTGTGCCCCTGTCAAACCGCCGTCGACAACCTCGCGCGCGAAGGCGTCACCGACGGGGTGCACCTTTCCGGCGACGTGATGTACGACGCGGCACTTTTCTACGCCGGGCGCGCGCCCGGAATTGACCAGACGTGCGCCGCCGAACCGGGCGAAGGAAACTTCTACCTCGCCACGGTTCACCGCGCAGAGAACACCGACGACGCCTCGCGCCTGGGCGGCATCATCCAGGGCCTGGAGGGGCTGCCGTACCCCGTGCTGCTGCCGCTTCACCCCAGGACCGGAAAGCGCCTCGAGGAACTGGGGATTCACCCTTCGGGGGCGCTGCGGCTCGTCGAGCCGGTGGGCTACCTCGAGATGGTCGCCCTGCAGCGCGCGGCACGGGTGATACTCACCGACTCCGGCGGGATGCAGAAAGAGGCGCTTTTCCACTCCACGCCGTGCGTGACGCTTCGCGACGAGACCGAATGGGTTGAGACGGTCGAGGCGGGCTGGAACATCCTTACCGGAGCGGACCCGGAAAAAATCGCCTCGGCGGTTGGGCGTTTCGAATCGGCCCCTCCTGTTACTGTCTGCCGGCCCTACGGCGACGGCCACGCGGGCAGGCGGATCGCCTCGCTCGTCAAGGCGCACCTCGACGACCGCTCGGGGAGAGGATAAGGCCAAATGGCCCCCAAGAGTCTTTCAAGACGGGCGGGCGCCTTCATAACGGCGCAGTTTGCGGCCACCATTATCGGCGCGGCCACGGGGATGGTCCTCTCGCGCCTCTTCACGAAACAGGAAATGGGCAGTTACCAGCAGCTGATGTTCACCTACACGTTTCTCTCCAGCATCCTGCTTCTCGGGCTGCCGTCGAGCCTGACGTATTTCTACCCCACGTGTGAGGACAAGTACAAGCCCACAACCGTCTACGTGGTGATGGGGGGCCTGTTTGTGCTGGGAGGGGTCATCGGCGTCTCGACGTTCCTGGCGGCGCCTCTTGTCTCGCGGTACTTCAAGAACGATGCGCTTGTGCCGCTTCTGCACAGGTTCTTTCTCTTCTACGCCTTCACGCTCGGCAGCGCCTATATGCGGCGCTTCCTCGTCGCGACGAACCGTTACCGTTTCATGATGTTCTGGCTGCCTTTCGACCGGCTGGCGAACTTGGCGGCGTTTGCCGTGCCGGCGTTTATGGGATACGAACTTGCGAGTATCGTCGAGGTGGCGGTCTGGGTCACAGGGATCAAGTTCGCAGTCGCTCTCGTCTATACGCTCCACGTCGTGCCGCCGCAGACGTTTCTGTGGAGCCGCGACCTTGCGACGCGCATATTCCTGTACTCGCTGCCGCTGGGCCTCTCGGCGGCCGCCGGACAGATTTCCCGGCAGATCGACAGGCTGGTAATCGGCCACTATATGCCGACGGAATTCTTTGCGATATATTCCTGGGGCGCGCAGCGGATTCCCTTTGTCGGCGTCATCGCGGCGTCGGTGATGACGGTTCTCATCCCGGAGCTGGCCAGGCTCTACAAGGACGGCAACCGCGCGCAGTTCACATTCATCTGGCATGAGGCCATACGCAAGACCGCCATCATCGTGCTGGGGGTCCTCGGCTTTATCGAGTTCTTCGCGACGTCGTACATCGTTGCGCTCTACAGCGACAAGTACCTCGAAAGCGTCGTCTACTTCCGGATGTACCAGGTGCTGCTCATTTACAGGGTGACGCTCTTCGGCTACGTCCTGCAGGCCCTCGGCAGGCCGCGCGTGATACTATACATCACCCTTGTCGGGGTGTGCCTGAAGGCCGTCGTCAGTATCTTGTTTTTCAAGATGTTCGGCCCGCTGGGACCGCCGGCGGCGACGCTCCTGACGGTTACGTGCTCGTTTTTCCTGTACCTGCGGATTATCGGCGGGAGCCTGAACCTGGGTCCCAAGCGCGTGTGGCCGTGGTCCTATTACATAAGGATATTGATCTCGGCAGTCACCGCGGGGCTTGCCGCATCGGCGGTTTATCTCATCCCGCAAGGGGTGATTGCGGGCGCCGTGGCGTGGATGTCGCGAGTCGGCGCGTGGGGTGCCGGGCTCATCGGCCAGGGGGCGGTTTCCGGTTGGCTCAAAGGCTTCTTCGAGGGCCTTTCGGGGTCGGCGTCTCTTGCGGCCTTAGGGCGGCTTGTCGTCGGCGCCTGCGCGTTTGTGCCGGTGTATGTGCTGCTGCTGTGTCTGCTCAAGACTGTAAAGCCCAAGGACTGGGCGCTCTTGAAGGAAGTGACGATTGGCAGGTTTCGCAGGAAACAGGCGGCGCCGTGACGCCGCAGGCCGCAACAGAATGTGAGAAAGTGTGATGCCGGATAAAAAAACAGAGGAAGGCTTCCTGACAAGGCTTGCAAAGGCCCTCCGGCGCAGGCTGCCCAGGACGCGCACGTTCGTCGTCTTCGCCGGGCCTCCTAACGGAAAATATGCGGGAGCGATGGCGGCTATGGGCGCCGAGATGGTGGAGATTACGCCCGAAAACGTGGACCAGGCGCTCTCCTTCAGGATGCCCGATGTCGTCAACATACTGCGCCGCCACCTGGAAAACGGCTGCAAGGGATGGTTCGCCGTCAAGGACGACACGATAATCGGCTACGCCTTTGTGGCCGTGGGCGGCGGGAAGCCCCGGCTCGTGCGGAAGGTCCTTCTGCATCCGGACGAGGTCGGCGCCATCCTTGTCTTCACGAAACCCGAGTTTCGCGGGCTCGGCATCGGTCCCGCCTTTGCCAGGGAGATTATCGCGCGCGCGGCGGACATTGACGGTGTGAATTCGGTGGTGATGTGGACGGTGCCGTCCAACCAGCGCTGGATCAGGCCGCTGAGACGCTACGGTATGAAGCCCGCGGGCAGGGTATGGATTCTCTATTTCTGGAGCAGGAGCGTCTTCAGGCGAACGACCGGTTCGTCGGTCAAAAGATAGTTGGATCATCTGGGTATTCAGGGAGACAGGTAATGTCCGAAAAGGGCGGCAAAGGATTTTTCGGGAAGGTGGTCGCGGCGCTCAGGCGCAGGCTGCCGAGAACGCGCAAGTTCCTCTTCTTCACCGCGCTGCCGGACATAACGTACAAAGGAACGCTCGCGGCCAGGGGCTTTGATATGGTGGCACTGACGCTGGAAAATATCGACGAGGCCCTCTCCTGGCGAAAACCGGAGGTGGTTCGGCATCTGCGCGGCTACATCGAGAAGGGCTTTGCGGGCTGGTACGCGGCCCTCGGCGACGAGGTCGTGGGATATGCCTTTATGGCCGTGGCCGGGACCGAGCCTGTCAAGGTGCGCCACATCTACATCCATCCGGGCGAGGCCGGCTCGATGATGGTCTACACCCGGCCGGAGTACCGCATATTCGGCGTCGGCCCGGCGCTCACTAAGGAAATCTCCGCCAAGGCCGCCGCTATGGACTCCGTAGACACACTCGTCGTATGGGGAGCCCCCGTTCACGAGCGCTGGAGCGAGTCCCTAAAGGCCTACGGGATGATGCCTGCGGGGAGGTTGTGGATACTGGAGTTTTGCGGACGGCCGATCATAAGGTACACGTCCGGCTCGCCCGTGAAAAGGTAGCAAGGCGGTCTGCGGATCGCAAGTGAGGGTAAAGGTTTGAGCGACATCGTTACAATCTGCATCGAGAACGCCCCGAACCTCCCGGCCAGGCAGTGGGCCGCAAGGCTCCTGGCCTCGATCTCGGGCTTCCCCTTTCGCATAGCCATCCTCGCCCCCGGAGAGGCTCCCCCCGGCGGGCCGCTTGTCTATTACGGGCACGGTGAATGCGCAAGGGGCGTGACGGTAAGGCCGTCGGGCTACTTCGACGGCGACCCCGCATCGCCGGACACACCGCCGGGCAAGCCTCCTGCCCGGATCGAGGGCCTTCCGGTCCCCTTCGGCAACGGCGACGTCGCCCGAAGAGAGTCCGCGACCACTATCGGCGCCGACCTTCCGGCATCCGCCTTTTTCCTGGCGAACCGCGTCGAGGAGGCATCTTCCGAGCGAACCGACGAACACGGCCGCTTCCCGGCCGAGCGGTCCTTTATGGCCGCAAACGACGTCCTCGAAAAACCGCTTGTCGACATCTACGCACGGTTTCTCTCCGCCGAGCTCACGCGCCTCTACCCCGGTCTCGAAAGACGGCGCCCCTGGTCCGGCGGCACAATGGCCGTCTGCATAACACACGACATTGAAACCCTGGCACGCATCAGGCGGGCGGGCTACCTCAAGGCCAAGCTCATCGGCGCCGGGCGTGCGCTTTTCTCCCGGCGGCCGGGCCGGGCCTGCCGGAGTCTCTATACGGGCGTCTCCCGCGCGGTCGCGGGGCTCTCGCCGTACCGGTCGCTGGAGCATCTGCGAAGCGGAGAGCGCCCGTCGCCGGGAACCTACTACTTCTTCGGCGGCCAAACGTCGCCGCGCGACGGGGCATACGACGTCGGCTCGCAGGAGATTCGCCAGGTGCTGGGCGCACTGGCCGAGGAAGGCTGTGAAACCGGAGTCCACCTCGGCTACGAGACGATGTGTGACCCGGACTCGATGGTCCGACAGAAGTCCCGCGTCGAGGCCGCCTGCGGCCACAGCATCCGAGGCGCGCGGCATCATTACTTGAGGGCCCCTTTCCCGGCGGTCTGGAAGGCCCACGCAAAGGCGCGCTTCGAATACGATACGTCGCTTTCCTTTGCCGAAAGTGCCGGCTTTCGCGGCGGGACGTCGCTTCCTTACCGGCCTTTCGACGCGGATGCACAAGGGCCGCTTGACATTTTCGAGGTGCCGCTTACGGCGATGGACGGGACCTTCTTCCAGTACCGGGGCCTTTCTGCCGACAAGACCGTTGAGGATCTGATGTCCCTGGCCGGAGCCGTCGCCGACGTTGGGGGCGTTTTCGTCCTGCTCTGGCACAACACGATGGTCGACCCGCTCGACAGGCCCGACGAGCACCGGGCGTACTTTGAGATTACCTCGCGGCTGCGAGAGATGGGCGGCTGGTGGACCACCGTCGGCGAGTGCGTAAAGACCTGGAAGGAATATTCGGCATCCCTGGAGTCCCCGGGAAGATGACAATGCCGCACGGCAAAACAAAACGCGTGCTCTTCGTCGCGTACTACTTCCCGCCGAGGGGCGGAGCAGGCGTGCAGAGGAGCCTCAAGTTCGTCAAGTACCTAAGATGCTTCGGCTGGGAGCCCACGGTGCTTACGACCGAGTACTCCCGGGGTTCGGGCGCCTACGACGAGTCGCTTCTCCGGGAGGTCCCTGAAGGCACACGCGTCGTGAGGGTCCCGTCGAAGGAAGGCCTGTTTATTTCGATCGCAAACAAGGGCCTCGGCCGCTTGGTGGGGCTCGTTTACCGGCCCGACGCGATGGTGACCTGGGCGAGGAAAGCGGCGTTTGTCGCGCGCGAACTTCACATAATCGAGCCCTTCGACCTCGTCTACACCTCCGTCCAGCCCTGGAGCGCGGGTCTTGTCGGGCTGTGGCTTGAAAAGAACCCCGGCATCCCGTGGGTGGTCGACTTTCGCGACCCCTGGACCGCGAGCCTCCACCTCGAGTGGCCGACGCGCCTCCACTGGCTCTGGGACCGGAGGCTCGAAAGGCGTTTCCTCGCTGCGGCCGACCGAACACTCGTCGTCACGCCGACTATGCGAGATGAGTTCCTCGCCGCACACCCGGAAGTGCCCCCGGACCGCGTGAAGGTCATCTACAACGGTTTCGACGAGGACGACCTGACCGCGCCCGCCGCCGCAGACGACGGCAAGTTCACGGTGGTGTTCACAGGGAGATTCCAGTATGACCACCGCCCCGAGGCGTCGAAGGAATCCTTCAGGAAACGGGTAAGGCACGCGCTCACGTACAAGCCCCGCGAGGTCCGCCTCGACACCCACTCGCCGGTGTACTTCCTGCGGGCGCTGAACGCCTTCCTCAAGCGCTTCCCGGACCGGCGGCACAAGGTGCGCGTCGTCTTCGCCGGCACCGTCGGCGAAGGGAACCTGCGCCTCATAAGGCACCTCGGCCTCGACGACGTCGTCTGGTGCCCGGGCTACATCCCTCACCGCGACGCGGTCGGCCTTGTCAACTCTGCCGACGTACTGCTGCTGCCGATGTTCTCGACCCTGGACCCGAACGAGCGAGTCGCCTACGCCTCCGGCAAGGTCTTCGAATACATCGCCGCCCGCAAGCCGGTTCTTGCCCTCGTCCAGGAAGGCGACGCCAAGGACATCGTCGAGGCAAGCGGCCTCGGCGTGGCCGTAGGACCCGCCGACGTCCCCGCGATAACCGAGGCGCTTGAAAGCCTTTACGCAGGCTGGGAATCCGGCAAGGCCGCATTTGCGCCGGACGAGGCTTTTCTCTCGCGCTTTACCCGCGAGAGCATTGCGCGCGAACTCAGCCGAACCTTCGACGAGGTGGTCGCCGGTAAGGAGGCCCGCAAGTGAACTGGCCGCTTCTAAGCGTCATAATACTCTCGTACAACCGCCGCGACGAACTCGCCGAGTGCCTCGAATCGGTCTTCGCCCAGGACTACTCGCCCCTGGAAATCGTCGTCCTCGACAACGGCTCCGAGGACTCCTCGGTCGAGATGATAAAGACCCGGTTCCCCGAGGTAAAACTCGTCGCCCTCGACGAGAATATCGGCGCCTGCGGCGGGAGAAACCGCGCGCTCGAAGAGACAAGCGGCCGGTTCGTGATCCAGCTCGACAACGACGCGACAATCGTGCCCGCCGAGGCCTTTACCCGTATGATCGAGCGCTTCCTCGCCGAGGACGACCTCGGCATAATTTTTACGCGGATCGAAGACCCCCGAACCGGGCGCCCCTACCGGCCCGGCTACTCCACGGCATTCGTCGACGACGAATTTTACACCTGGCGCTTTCACGGCTGCGCGGCGATGATCCGCCGCGAGGCGATCGAGCGCGCCGGCTATTACCTTCCTGAGGAGTTCTTCCGGGCCGCCGAGGAAAACGACCTTGCCGTGAGGGTCCTCGACGCCGGGTACAATATCCTCTACAGCCCGGCGGCGGTGGCGCTCCACAAGCTCTCGCCGAAGGCGCGCGACAGGGGCGAAATTATTTACCTGACCGTCCGCAACAACCTCGCCGTGGCGTGGAAGTTCTATCCGCTCGGGCGGGTGGTGCTGCTGACGCTGTGGCGCGTGCCGCACTTTCTCGTCACGAGGCTTGCCGCCGGTGACGTGCAGGCCGTGGGCAGGGTGTTCGGCATCCTGGGGGGTATAAGAGGGGCACTGGGGCGCCGGAAGCCGATATCCAGGAAGACGCTTGCCCTTATAGATGCGCTGACGCTGGAACCGGCCCTTGACCTCGGCGCGATGCGCCGTATGCGGGAGGAGCCGCCGAGGGTGTCGTTCGCGGGCCTTGCGGCCAGGCGCATAAAGAGAATGTTTCGATGACGTACGCCAGCGTAGTCAAACATATGGTCTTCCCGCTTGCGCAGGCTTTGGCCGGCGGCGGGACGCTTGACTACATACGACGCTGGGAGAAAACACAGTGGCTCCCGCCGGACAGGATGCGCGAGCTCCAGCTTGAGAAACTGAAAAAAATGCTCGCCCACGCCGCTTGCAGCGTGCCCTACTATCGCGAGTCCTTTCACAAGATCGGCTTCGAGCCGGGCGATCTGAAATCGATTGGCGACCTTGATGGCCTGCCCGTCCTGGACAAGCGCGACCTGCGCGAGCACAGGGACGAGTTCCTCGCCGAAGGGCTCACCGAAAAGGTCCTCACGGCCAAGACCGGCGGGTCGACTGGAGAGCCGCTTGCCTTCCCCATAGGCAACTCGCTTCGCGCCACCGCCGTGGCCAATATGGTGCGCTGCCGGCGCTGGTGGGGCATAGATATCGGCGACAAGAGCGCTAACTTCTGGGGCCACAGCAGGTACATAAAGCACCGCCCCCTCGACGGGCTGCGCAAGGCGCTCTCGCTGGCGAAGGGCCGGGTACTAAACCGCATAGTCTGCAGCGCCTACGATATGAGCGACGAAAGTATGGAGGGCTACCGGCGGCGCATCGAGAAGTTTGGCCCGGCGTTTCTCATCGGGTACGCCACGAGCCTTTATGTCTTTGCGGATTTCCTTGTCCGCAGCGGTCTCGCCAACCCTGCCCCCGGCCTCAAGGCCGTAATCTCGACCGCCGAGGTCCTCTACGACTGGCAGGCCGAAACAATCAGAAACGCCTTCGGTTGCCCGGTAGTCAGCGAATACGGTATGTGCGAGGCGGGCATTATCGCCTACGAGTGCCCCTCACACTCGATGCACACGGCCGACGAGACGCACATCGTGGAGATAGTGCCGGTGGAGGGTGCAGATTCGGGCGACATAGTAATAACCGAGCTTGAAAACTACGCCGCGCCGCTTATCCGCTACAACACCAAAGATATGGCCCGACGCGTCGAGGGCCCCTGCGCCTGCGGGCGTGGGCTCTCACGCATTTCCAAGGTCGAGGGCCGCGCCTACGACATCATCTACGCCTCCAACGGCTCCGTCGTCGCGGGAGCGCTCCTGACGCACACGATGAAATCGCTGCCGAAGGTGGGCAAGTACCAGGTGGTCCAGCGCGACCTCCGCGCGGTCGACATTTCCTACACCGCTGCGGAGCCGCTCGACGAGGATGCCAGGGGTTTCGTCGTCCGCACTCTCCAAAAGTACCTGGGAGCGGACGTCGAGGTGAACATCGAGCGCGTCGCGGACATCCCGAAGGAGCGGTCGGGAAAACACCGCTGGCTAAAAAGCCTCGTCAGCCGCGAAGATGCCCGCGGGGCAAGGGAGTCCCGGCGATGACGGATGCCGTCGTATACAAGGTCGCCGTGATAACGCCCAACCCGACGCCGTACAGGGCGCCGTTTTTCGCCCGGCTGGCCCAGGAGCCCGGCATCGACCTGACGGTCTTTTTCCTGACGCGAGGCAGCGCTACGAGGCCCTGGAATGTGGGCGGTCTCGATTTCCGGCACGAGTTCCTCAAGGAATACTCTATCCCCGTCGGCGGCAAGGATATGGCGCGCTACCGGATAAACCCCGCGATCATTTCCCGGCTGGCGAGCGGCTGCTTCGACGTCGTGGTGATCGCCGGTTACAACCACTTCACGACGCAGGCGGCCATCGTCTACTGCACGCTTGCCCGTACGCCCTGGTGCATAATGTCGGAAAGCCACGTGCGCAAGCGCCGCGGACGCCTCAAGACATTCGTAAAAAATCTCTTTCTCAAGCCCCTTCTCTCACGGATGGGCGCGGCGATGGTGACGGGGACGCTCGCCGGGCACTACGTCCAGGCGTTCGGGGTACCCCCCGAGGCGACGTTTGTCGTCGCCAATACCCCCGACGTCCGGCACCTGATGCGGCAGGCCGACCGCCTCGCGCCGCAAAGGCAGGCGATACGCGAAGGGATGGGGCTTGCCGGCAGGCGCGTCGTCCTCTTCGTGGGGAGGCTCCTCAAGGAAAAGGGGCTCGACGTTCTCTTCGAGGCCTGCGTCCGGGCAAAGGCGGCGGCAGACGACGTGGTGCTTCTCGTCGTCGGCGACGGCCGCAGGCAGGCCGCCTACAAGGCCCTGGCTAAGAAAAAGGGCCTGGCCGACGTGCAGTTTCTCGGCTTTCGCAGCCAGGCGGAGCTCCCCGAAATCTATGCCGCCGCCGACGTCTTCGTCCTGGCCTCGCTTGTCGAGCCCTGGGGGGTGGTGGTAAACGAGGCGATGGCCTCGGGGCTTCCGGTTATTCTCTCGGACCAGGTGGGTGCATCGGCGGACCTTGTCGTCGAGGGCGAAAACGGCTTCGTCGTGCCCGCAGGCAACCCAGAGGCGCTCTCGGCGCGCATTCTTGATGTCCTTTCCGACGAGGCGCGCCGAGCCGGGATGGGCAGGGAAAGCCGCAGGATCATCGCGAACTGGGACTACTCGGCCAGCATTGCCAACTTCCGAGAGGCGCTTGCCGCCGCAATGCGACGAGGAGGGCGCCGCCTTGAGTAAGCAATTCAGATACGCCTTCTTCCTCACCCTTTTGATATTCGTTTACGTCGGCAGCTGGGTGACGTTTGCCCACGGCGCGGCGTCCGTGGGGCGCTGGGTGGCGCTTGCGCTTATGTGTCTTTTTGTGCTCTCATCACCCAAAACGCTTGCGGGCGAGTTTCGAGCGGGAGGGGTGCAGTTCTTTGCCTTTGTATTCGCGGCGACGGCTGTTGCCTCGAGTGCGTGGTCGTTCAGGAGACCCGTATACACCTTTGAGCGGGGCCTGAGCGCCTGCCTCCTGGTGATTTTCCTCTTCCGGGCCCTCTGGGGGAGGCTGAAGGGTCTTGGTGACTACGCTGGGCTGATGGATGTCCTGGTCAAAGTCGCGTGGGTGGTTACGGGCTTGAGTGTCATTCTGTGGGCGGGGCACATTGGCTACTGTGTCAGGCTGACGACCGGCGCCGTGCAGGGCATTTTCGGCAATCCCAATATGCTCGGAATGGTCCTCGCGATACTGCTGCCGATCACGCTGGCGCGCTTCTACTCGAAAAAGAACGTACGCAACTTCGCCCTCGTCGCTATGACGCTTGTGCTGCTTTACAGGTGCCAGTCGCGCGCAGGGCTCTTAGGGGGGCTTGTCGGCGTAGGGGTTTTCTTCGGGGGGTTTTACGGCAGGAAGATATGGCTTGCGGTCCTGGTGCTTTTTGCCGTGGCGGCGCCGGTCCTGGTTATGCAGCGCTCCGGGGACATTGCAGAACAGCTCGTCGAGGAAGCCGTCCTTCGCGGGGAGTCCGACACCTCCCAGTACGGCTCCGGGCGAATCGGCCTGTGGCTTGACGCCTTCGAGCTTTTCAAGGACCGGCCCTTCGGGGGCCACGGTTTCGGAACGGCCGGCGACAGGTACTACGCCGACGGCAAGCCCGCCCGCTGGCACTCCTCCTTTGTGCAGATCGGTGTCGAGCTGGGGATCGTGGGATTGTTTTTCTTTTTCGCGCCGATTATCTACATGGTTTGGAAGATGGCAAAATACCACGTCGCGGACGTCGGCGACTACCAGACGCGCGCGATGGTTGCCGGGCTCGTCGCGGCGTGGTGCGCAGGCGCGGTGGACTCAGGCTTCGAGTCCTGGCTCTTTGCCGTCGGGAATCCTGCGTCAATCCTGCACTGGACCGCGTTTGTCGCCGGGGTAAAGGCTATATCCAGCGTGCCGTTCGGGCGCCGGGAGGTGAAAAATGCGCCGGTCGAGTAAGACAGGCTCCCTGTGGGCCGACCGGCTCAAAGCGGCGGCGTTTGCGGCGTGGGCGGCACTCGTCCTGTACGGGTATTTCGCGCAGTTTGCAGATCTTTTCAAGGCCGCCATAAGGAGGCTGGGGTGGTAGTCCTTGCGTTAGCGGCACCGGTAGTCGTCCTTGCGGCCTGCTTCGGGCTCGGCCGGGCGGCATTGCGGCTGGCGGGCCTGAAGGTGCCCCGCGGCGAGGGCGCTTTCTACTCGGTTGCGGCGGGCCTCGGGCTCTTATCGCTTGTTATGTTCGGCGTGGGCATTGCAGGGTGGATATATCGCCCGGTTGTCCTGGGCCTCGCGGCCGTGGGGATTGTCGTTTTCGCACGCGACTGGGTATGGTGCGCCGGGCGCCTGTGGAGAACCATCAAGCGGTTCCTGGTGCCCGTCGGCACCTTTAACAGGCTCCTTCTGGCGGCGATCCTCGTGGTCATCGCCCTTGACCTCGTCTCGGCGCTTGCGCCTCCCAGCGAAACCGACGCGCTCACCCTGCATCTTTTTGCGCCGCGCGAGTACATCGGCGCGCATTCTATGATTTACCTTCCCGACAACTGGGACCAGGCGATGGCGATGGGGCCGCATCTTGTCTATGCCGTGGTTATGCTTATGAGCCCGGCGGGTGCCGCGGACGCCGCGCCGGGGGTGCTCCACTTCCTGGTGGGAAGCGTCTTTGTGCTGTGGGTGTGGCAGTTCGCCAGACGGCGCATCGGCGCATCGGCCGCCTATGCGGCCGCGGCGGTCCTGGCGTGTACGCCGATGATGACGCACCTCATATCGGCGCCGATGGTAGTCGCCTTTTTCGCCCTCTACGCCTTCGCTTCGGTCGCGGCGCTTTTGGAGTTTCTCCAGAAGCGAAGGCTCCAGACAGCCGTGGCGGCGGGTGTCTTTGCCGGCTTCGCGGCGGGCGCAAAGTTTAGCGGCCTCGCCGTTATCGCGGCCTGCTGCATCAGCGCCTCCGCCGGCATACTCGTCACGAAGCCTGGACGCCTGCGGGGTCTTTGGCCCGCCGAAGATGGTCTTGGAGGTTGGAAAGACGGGGTTTCCCGTCCAGGCCCAGTTGCGTATGTAAAACGGCGAGGCGACGGCAACCGCCGCCAGGCCGATAAGAACGGCGGCCGATAGACCCCGCAGGCGTCCTTGTCTCGTAGCGAATACGCCGGCGGCGGCGCTGATGCAGCAGGCCGCGATGACGGCGAGGCCGCTAAACTTTGCGCCCGCCGCCACGGCCGCCCGGAGTCCTCGTTTCTGGAGAAAATCCACAAGCGCCGCAAGCGAGGCGAAGGCACAGAGTGCGAAAAAGGCGTCCACCATCGGCGCCGATATGAGGTGCGTCATCATCGGCATACATAGCAGGGCCGCCGCGGCCGCATTGGCGGCCGATCTGCCGACACGACGCCGCGTAAACTGCCACACCCACAGCACAAAGACGCTTCCCACC
>JAGHCE010000202.1 GCA_021160625.1 Planctomycetota bacterium
GACGAAGCTTTCCGCGCAGATTCTCGTGGCGTTGATCCTTGTCGCAAGCGGCGTCAGTATCACCCTCTTTCTGCCCTGGAAGGCTGCGGGGTGGATTTTGACCGTGGGCTGGATCGTTTTCATCACCAACGCGTTCAACCTCCTTGACAATATGGACGGCCTGGCTGCGGGAGTGGCCTTCATTATCGCCGTCATCTTTTTTGCCGTGGCCCTCACAACGGGCCAGATGTTCATCGCGCTTTTCCTGGCGGTCTTTGCGGGGGCGGTCCTTGGATTCCTGGTGTTCAACTTCCCCCCGGCGAGGATATTTATGGGCGATACGGGCAGCTACGTTCTCGGGTATTTCCTGGGGGTGGCGGCCGTGGTCTTCACCTTCGTGCCGGAGGGGACCATCAAGGCAAGCGTCCTGCCGCTGGTGCTTCCCTTTCTCTTGTTCGCCGTTCCGCTTTACGACACCGTCTCGGTGATCGTCATCCGTCTCAGGGAAGGCCGTCATCCGTTTGAAGCGGACAAGCGGCACTTCAGCCATCGCCTCGTCGACCTTGGGATGAAAAGGCGCGAAGCGGTATTGACGATCTACGCGGCGACGCTCGTCACCGCCTTCCCGGCGCTCTACCTCTACGAACTAAACACCCTCGCCCTCGCCGGCGCCGTCATCCAGGCGTTCCTGGTCCTTTCCCTGATCGCCGTCCTCGAGCACGCCGGCGCGCGGAAGAACAGGTAATGGACGCCCGGAGAGAGAGCCCGTTTACCACCTTCGCCGCGTTCCTTATCCTCGTCGGCGTATCCTTGAGGCTCGCCTTCTCCTCGGCGACGGCAAGCTTCACCGGCAACGCGCTGGCGGACCTCGTGGTCTTCTGCGGAATTCTCTTCTACCTTCTGGCCAATCTCCGGGCGGGCGGCGAGCCCTTCAGGCTCAACCTCCCCTCGGCGGCGTTCGCGTTTTTCGTCGTGGCGTACCTGTTGGCCGCCAGGGGCTCGCCCTATGGCTCTCCGGCGGTATTGCCGTGCATAAACCTGGCGGCGCTCGGGGGCCTGTTTCTGGCGGTCTCCGGGCGTCTTCTGCAGCGACGCGACACTCCCCGCGCAGCGCTCTTCCTTATGGGGCTCGTGATAATGGCGGCCGCCGCGGCCTTTTTTCAGTACTTCTATGAATTTCCCAGGATGCTCGAAAAGGTGCGGCACCTGACGCCGCCGTTTACGCGCGACGAGATCGGCATCAACATCAGCGTGAAGCAGGCCGCTGATTTCCTGACACGCCTGGAAAGCCGCGAGGTATTCGCCACGTTTTTTACGAGTAACGTCTTTGCGGGATTCCTGGCGCTCGCCCTGCCGGTGACTATCGGCGCAGGCGCGGCCGCCGTTATTGGACAGGCGAGCCGGCGCTGGAAAATCGCCTTCACCTCTTTCTCGGGCGCACTGGCCGTTGTTGAGGCAATCCTCGTCGTCCTCACCAAGTCCAAGGCCGGCTTAGCGGCGGCGGTAGGCGGCGTGGGGCTTTTCCTCGTTCTCCTTGTCTACCGGCTCGTTCGAAGGCGCACTTTTCTCATCATACTTCTCGTCGCGGTGGTCGCCGTAACAGTGGGCGTGTTTGCAGCCTGGCCGCACGCCGAGCAGTTCACAAACGAGGCAAAAACATCCCTCGGCATACGCCTGGGCTACTGGCGGGCCACCTGGCGCATCATAGAAGAAGCGCCTCTCTCCGGCGTCGGTCCAGGCAACTTCGCAAGCCACTATTTCAAGAACCTCCATGTCGGCGAGCGCGAAGTCCAGGACCCCCACAACATCTGGCTTCTCGTGTGGGCCAGTGGCGGCGTGTTCGCGCTGGTCTTTTTCGCGGCCTTCTGGATTCTCGTTTTCGCCGGACCGAAAGTATCAGGTACGTCTCCCCCGCAGCCTGGCCGCCTGCTCGCCACGGCCGCGCTTGCCGGCGCAGGGCTGCTGTACGCGGCTATGCTCGGCCTTGAAGGCGGCCTCTCGCCGGCGGGAGACCTTCCGCTTGCGGTGACGGTTCTGGCTGGAGCGCTCTCAGGCGCGGTGGTGGTCTTTTTCCTGTGGCCGGCCGAGGGGGCCCTCGACCTCGGGATAATCCGCGCGGGGCTTGCCGCCGGGATTGCGGGATTTCTGCTGTCCGCGACGGTTGACGTCACGTTCTCGGATGCAGGGGCGGCAACCGCGGTGGTCTTTGCGGCTGCGGCACTTTCCCCCCGGCGCAAGTATGCCGTCCTCAAGCCCGCAACTTTTCAGGCTTTCGTCATCGCCGGCCTGGCCGTAGTCGCCCTTCTTTTGTTCGTGGGGAAAGTATTCCTGCCCTGCGCCCAGGCGGAGACGGCGCTTGAGGCCGCCAGGAGCCACTTCCAGAGGGGCGAGATGGCGGCCGCCGAGCGGGATGCGCGCACCGCAAGCAGCCTGAATCCGAAAAACGCCGCCGCCCCCGCCCTCCTGGGCGACATCTACTTTGCCCGCGTCAGTCGGCCCGGCGGCAGTTCAAAGGACCTCCTGCTTGCGGAGAAGTTTTACAACAAGGCGCTGGAACTCGACTACCTCTATCTGCCCGCCCTGGTGAACCGGGCACGGCTCTACTCAATGGCCGGGCCCCGCTACTTCTCCCAGGCCCTCAACGCCCATATGACACTCCTGGCGGCATATCCGGCCAACAGCCAGTACAACCTTATGGCAGCGCGGCTTCTTGACAGACACGCAGTCCACCGCAAGGCCCTCACATTTTACCAGAGGGCGCTTCACATCGACGCCCACGTCCAGCAACACGGCATACAGCTCTCACCAGAGGAGCACACAGAGATAACCGAGGCTATCGACCGCCTGCAGGAAAAGATCGCCGCACAAGAGCGCAATGCGCCCCGCTGACAGCCCGCCGGAGACTTGCCACGCAAGCGGCCTTCTTGCACGCAGACCCCAGAGGCTGACAATATGACCGAGATGGCACAGGATAAAAACAGTGAAGACCTCTGCAGACGCTGCGGGCGTTGCTGCTATGCAAAGGTAATCCTCGAAGGCGAGATCTACTACACCAATATTCCCTGCCCCTATCTCGACCTCGAAACAAACCTCTGCACCGTTTACGAGCACCGTTTCGAGGTGAATCCCGACTGCCTCACGGTGGAAGAAGGGATAAAGATGGGCGTCTTCCCCGCCGACTGCCCCTATGTCAAGGACCTGCCCGACTACCGCCCGCCGCACACCGATTGTGACCTCGAAGAAATGTCCCGCCTCTACCTCGACGAGGATTAGATTTCCGCGTTCATGGGCACGGCGGGGTAAGACCCACCGTGACACATGCTATCTCAGCGTGATTCGGTTCTGCCGGGCATTCTTGCCGAGGTGCTGGGTGTAGGCGTACTCCCAGGAGAACTTGTCGCGCGGCTTGACGTCGTAGGTGAACTCGACCGTGCGGTAGTCGTGGAGCTTGGCGTCCTCGGCATCGAGCTCGACGTCGCCGTCAATGATGCGCCGCACCTCCATCCGGACGGCCTTGGCCTTGTAGTTTCGTATCTCCTCGGAGACCTTGCGCGTCTCGTCCCAGCCGTTTACGCGCTGGTGCCTGTCGTAGACGAAGCTCGACCGCCCGACGGCCAACTGCTTTGCCTCCTCGACCACCTCGTCGTCGGTACCGACGTTGAGCTCGATATCGGCCTTTACGGGCACGTAGGTCACCTTCTGCTGGCCGAGGAATGCCAGGCCGTCGCGGCCGTTGTCCCGGAACGTGCGGACGATACCGTCGGGAAGCGGCGTCGTGCCGAGCTTGTGCTCCTTGTCGTTCTTCAGGATGAAAAAGCGCACCGGCCTCGCGCCGTACTGATGAGGCCTGAGGCGGTAGAGTATGTCGAACTCGACCTGCCGCGCGCGGAAGCTCACGAGGCGCTTCGACCAGCTGTTGGGAACCGTCTGTGTACCATCGATCGTGTAGATGAAGTACTCCGAGAGGCCTTCTTTTATGATCTCGGCAGGGGCACTGGCGGGCGCCGCCATTTCGGCCCGCGCTATCATTGCGCCTGCGGCCCTTCTTCTTAGCGACGATACCTCCGCCTTATCGGCTATTATGCCCAGACTGATAGGGGGCACGAGGCCGCGGCGGGCAAGGTCCTTTATTTTTTCCACGAGGTTGACGACGCCGACGACGAGGCGCACCTGGGCGTTTTCGTAATCTTCGCCTGAGTTGTTATAGACCTGGACGTAGCCGTCGAGGCTCATCGTCTCTTCGGCCTTGTCGGCTATGAGGACATAGTCGGCCGACCAGGAGATGCCGCTGGTGAAGTAGGTCACCTGGAACTTCACCTGGCCCTCGACCTTGGAGTCGATGTTCCAGACAAGGTGCTGCGGTTTCTGGCCGGGGAACGTCGTGTCGAGGACCTCAATCTGCTCGGCCTTTTCCAAGGGCCGGATCTCGACCGATGTCGGGTCGATGAGCGTATTGGCCCAGGAGTACTGGATGCGGTTTACGCCCTTTTTGAGCGACAGGCTCCTCGTCTCCCTGACGAGAGTCAGGTCCTCGGAGTTGTAGATAGTGAGCTGGACGCTCTCCCTGGGCGGCACCGTCGCTAAGTCGATGTTCTTGGCCGGTGCCGGCACCGCCACCGTTGCGACAAGTGCGAGCACCAGCAGAGGCATAATCATTTTTCGCGTTTTCATTTCTGCACCCTCCCTTACCATTCGTTCCTGAGCCAGAGGTGCACCTTGACCACGACCGCTTCGACCTTGGCGGCGCCTTCGGGGGCCTTTTCGAGCGGGACGTGGAGTATGAGCGTTTTCGAGTCCTTGCGCTCCCTGGCCCTTTCGGGGACGGTGGTGCCGTCGCGGGCGATTTCCCACTGGGCGTCGTGGCCCTTGTGGCCGCAGAGTTCGTTGCGGAGGCTGTTCATATCCTCGACGATGTCGAGGACGCAGCCGTCGGTCTTGAAGTTCTCAATGGTGTACTGGAGCGTAACATCCTGGTGGTAGAGATTGCCGTGAACCGGCTGCCGACGGTTTACGAGTATCTTTCGCTTGACGACGATGTCGCGCGCAAGGCCCAGGTAAAGCTTCATCTCGTCGTCGATGGGGGTGAACTTTCCCCAGTCCTCACCGGTGAAGGCCTCGCCGCCGTGGGTGTCCTTCTGGAATATGCGGACCTTGCCGAACTGCAGCGGGAACAGGCCCATATTGTGGGCCGAATCGTTTTCGAGCACGTAGCGCATCGAGACGTAGCGCTGGTAGGGCTGGTCGGGAACGGGGCTTCCCTTCCACCAGTCGAAGGTGAAGGTTTTCTTGATGGGCACCTTCGTGAACTTCCACGCCAGCATCTGCTTGGCTTCGTTGAGGCCTATCTCGCGCTGGAAATACTTCCCGAAGCCCGCCCATACACCTGAGCTGCCGAACTCCTCGCCCGAGAGGTTGTCCAGGCGGATGTAATTTCTCAAGACCAGCGTCGACTCGTCGTGCTCGGCTATGGCGCGGTAGTTAAACGACCGCCGCAGGTTTGCAAGAAGGTAGCTTATGCGCACCTTGGCCGCAAAGGGCCGCTCGGCATAGACCTCCCAGACGAGGGCGTTTTCCCCCGGCGGGTAGGAGGCGTTTATCACCTGGATGAGTTCCACCTTGCCGTCGGGCCTGACAATC
This sequence comes from Planctomycetota bacterium, assembly GCA_021160625.1. GTDB lineage: Bacteria > Planctomycetota > DG-23 > SLPQ01 > SLPQ01 > JAGHCE01. The sequence goes on from JAGHCE010000202.1 coordinate 5,617, forward strand.
ATTTTGGGGTCGCCCGCCTTCTTTGCCCTCGTCGGCATATCGACGATGCGAAACTGGATGGTCCCCTTGTCGATTGCGGTATTCGACCAGGAGAAATCGATCGTATTGGTGCCCGCCAGGAGCGTCACGATGCGCTCCTCTTCCACGAGCGTGGCGTTGGGGTTGTCGAGCTGTATCTCGACGCGCTGCCTGACCGGCAGTGTCGTCAGCTTGATACGTCCCAGGGCCTCGCCGCCGGCCGCCAGGAGCACAACCGCCCCCAGCCAGAGCGTCCCCCGCCGGGCCAATTCCCTCACTTTCATAGCAGTCCCCTTTGTCCTGTGGACCTTCTGTCTGGACATTAGTCGCCGATGTGTGCCGGTTTGTTCCCGGAAAATCGTGCTTGCCCTGTTTGCGCAAGCAGGCTCGCCGCCCTACAGCGGGTGAAAGGTCGAAGCGGAGTTCGCCGTCCTCGCCAGGGCGTGGGCAGCCGGGTAATCGGGCATAAACGGTATGCGCGCCCTGAAGGTCGTGCCCTTCGCCACGATGCTCCTGACCGAAATATCGCCACCGTGCGCGAGAACGACCTCCCTCGCCACGAAAAGGCCCAGCCCGGTGCCGAAGCCCTTGAGCGACCCGGGCTTGCCATATGAAACAAAGGGCTCGAATATGTCCTGGAGCATCTCGGTGGCTATCCCGATGCCGTTGTCCGAAACGGCAAGCACCGGCCATCCGTCGTGTTCGGTGAGGTTCACCACGATCCTGCCGCCCTCCGGCATCGCTTCCCTGGCGTTTCTAAGCAGGTTGAAGCAGACCTGGGAAATCTGGACGGGGTCACACACGACCGGCCGGATTTTCTCCAGCTCGCGCACGACCTCGACGTGGGCCGACGCCAGCTCTATCTCCAGGAGCGAGAGCGCCTCGAGAACAGGGACGCGCAGATCGACAAGGAAAAACTCGGGGCTGCGCCTCTGCACGTAGGCAAGGAGGTTCTTGATGACGTGCTCGGCCCTCCGCGACGCCCTTATCACGTTTTCCAAGGCATGACTCTTGGCGCCTGGGCCCTCGGCCACGAGGCCGAGGCTTGCCCTTCCCGCGATCACGAAGAGCAGGTTGTTAAACTCGTGTACAACCCCCGCCGAGTACAGGCCCAAAACCCTCACCCGGTCGGGATGAAAGAGGTCCTGCGGCCCACCGCCGGGAACCGCAGCGGACAAAGACGCACCGAGACCCAAGCCCCGCCCGGCGGCGTCAACAAGCCGGAAGACCTTGATACAGATGTCCCTCTTCCCGTCGGCATGGTCGATCTCGGCCTGAAAGCAGACCGTCGATATCTCCGCAGGCGGCGCGAAAAACTCCCTGATCCGCTCCACCGCCGCGGCGCCCAGGAACACCTGGGCCGGCACAGGCAGGGAGATCCCCTCCATACCAAGCGCCTCGCTTGCCGGCTGGTTTGCCGCCACTATCCGCAGTGCAGGGTCAAGGCCGAGCACTGGACGGTTGAAGCGCTTCAGGAGCCTGTCAATCAGACGGGCCCTGGTCTTTTCGGAATCTGCAGGTGTAGACATAGACTATCGGGACTCGCTCGACACCCCCTCCAAGAATATCGTCCTGGCGATCCATTGGATCGGTTCACCAATCCCGCTCCGGGAGGATTCACAGGACAGTGCAACTTTCTACCGGAAAAGCGACCCGAAAGCAAGTCAATTCGCGGAATTTACCGCACGAGCCCCGCCTGCGTGTCGCGCGTGGTAATGCCGCGCATAGCCAGCGCCACGGCTTCGGGGTTGGTGGCCAGGCGCAGGGCCTCGCGTCCCGCAATCAGGTTCCTGTGGTAGAGGTCCGCCAGGGCCTGGTCGAAAAGCTGCATCCCCCTCTCACCCGTGGCGATTGTCTGGGGGATAAGTTCCAGCTTGCCCTCAAGGAGAATCTTGCGCAGGACAGGCACGGCCCGCAGGATTTCCACCGCCGGGATCCGGCCGGGGCCGTCCCTAAGCAGTGCAAGCCGCATCGAGATTACCGCCTCGATGTTCATCGCCAGCTGCTGCAGGAGAAGCGCGTGTTCGGCAGGCGGAAACATACTGATGAGACGCTCGATGGTCTGTGATGCGTTGGCGGTGTGGATGGTCGAGAACACTAAGTGCCCCGTGTCGGCGGCCACCAGCGCCGCCTTCATCGTCTCGACGTCCCGCAGCTCGCCGACCAGGATGACGTCTGGGTCCTGCCTGAGGATCTTCGGCAGCGCCGCCGAGAAGCTCTCCACGTCCGCCCCTACCTCCATCTGCGCAATGAGCGCCTTGTTGGACGTATGCCAGTACTCGATGGGGTCCTCCAGGGTTACGATCTTGACGCTCTCGCGCGAGTTGATGTAGTCTATCATCGCGGCAAGCGTCGTCGATTTACCGCTGCCGGTAGTACCCGTGACGAGAATAAGCCCCCTTTCGGCGTCGGCTATCTCGGAGAGGACGGGCGGGAGGTTGAGATTCTTGAACCCCGGGACCTCCATCTGCAACAGGCGCATCACCATCCCAAGGGTGCCTCTCTGGTGATAGACACTCACCCTGAAACGTGCGGGGCCCTCGGGGGCGTAGGATAAGTCCAACGTCTCGCCGGCCTCGATGCGCGAGCGCTCGGCGTCGGTGAGAACCGAGTTCACAAGCGCGGTCACCTCCGCCTCGTCCATCGGCGGGCTCTCCACCATCTGCAGCCGCCCGTCAATCCTCATTACCGGGGGAGAATCCACCTGGATGTGCAGGTCACTGGCGTTGTGCTTGAGCATCGCTTTTGTAAGCGCGTCGACATTCATCTGCCGCCCCCGTCGAAAAAGGTCAGGACCGTCGCCTGTGTTGTCCGCCCAACATTCATTCTACCACAACATTCCAGCCCCACAAAAGAACAGACGTGCCCACAACCTTGAGCGCCAGGGCCAGAGCGAACATCCACACGCCCCTCCTGCAACCCCTTGCCGCAAGAATGATCGCCCCTGCAAAGACGAGAATATAGACGCCAAGCGTCACGGGCCGGAAAAATTCAACGGGCACCGTTAGCGTCATCACGGCGAGCTCGACAGCGAAAATCGGCCAGAAAAGGACCGCCGCCGCCAGAAAATCCGGGCGTCGAAGGGACTTCTTCCAGTGAAAAACACCTGCCGCAATGGCAAACGAGACAACAGCCGCCACCGCCCGGAGTGCTATCCTGACGCTTATGTCGGCTGCCGCGTCCACCGGCATCCGAAATCCTACTCGGCCAGGGGCAGGGAAACGACCTGTCCCGTCTCACCGGACCTGTAAGCCGCCACGCAGACCTCCAGCGCCTTTTTGCCGTCGAGACCGGTGATGGGGGGAGTTTTGCCGGCCAGGACCGCCTTGGAGAACCCCGTCACAAGGGAGTCCACACCGGCCCAGGTCCGCTCGGCGCGGATCTTGTGCCACCTGCCGGGTTTGTAGTCCTCGTAGGGCCTGGAGAAAAAAACGTGTACGGCTTCGGGGGCTATGAAAATCTGGCCGCCGAGGCCTATGATGCGATCCCCTTCGAGAGCCTCGGGCGGGGCCTTCCCCTCGACAATCGTGGCCGCGCGGGCCGCACCGATCGCGCCGTTGCCGAAGCGCATTATCGTGACGATGTAATCCTCGACCTCGACGTTGGTCTTGAAGGTGTCATAGTTGGAGGCGACCGAGACGACCTCAAGGCCCGTCACGTACCGCATCATATCGATAGTATGGATGAGATTCGTAAGAAAAACTCCGCCGCCGCTTTTCTGTTTGCTCACTCGCCAGTCGGTCTTGACGCGGCCGGTCCAGCCGCCCGTCCAGTAGCTTTCGGGCTTGTAGGTATACGACCCGCAGTCTATGCCGATGATTTTTCCGATGGCGCCGGCCTCGATTATCTCCTTCACGACGGCGACGTGTTCCGAGTACCTGCCCGAGAAGGCCACCGAAAGGGCCACGTCCGCCTTCCGACAGGCCTCGATCATCCGATCCGCGTCGGCGATCGTCGTGGCGATAGGCTTTTCCACCAGGACGTGCTTGCCCGCTGCGGCGGCCTGGACGACCGCCGGCGCGTGGAGGTAATGCGGTGTGGCGACGTAGACCGCATCTATGCACTTCGTCGAGAGAAGTTCCTCCCAGGTAAGGCAATAGGGCACGTCGTACTTGTCGGCCAGGTCCTTGGCCATATCCTCGTTTATGTCCTGGACTATGCCGATCTCGCAGTTGTCGGACTTGGCAATGGCCTTGGCGGTGTGAACGGTAATCTCCCCGCAGCCGATGATGCCAAAAGTAACCTTTCTCTTCATCCTGCCCTCCTCCCTTAGTGATTTTCAGTAGTCGATGACGTCCTCGAGGAGAGACAGGCTCACCACCCTGTCCGCCAGGACAAAAACGGACGTGCGGTTTTTCTTGACGCCGAATTTCTTAGCGTCCATTATGTAGACTTCCTTTGCCGTGCAACTGTCGGTGCTGTCGTGGACGTCGACGTCCTCCAGCTCGAAGATAAAATCGTCCGCACGCTTGAGCCGCCCGATGTAAACGAACGGGCCGTTTGTGTCCAGGACAATGTCCCGGCCGACGAACCCCTCGGGAACGACGCCTTGCGATGCCATAGCCACCTCTCCCTTTACCATAATTACATTGATGGACCCCTTCTTAGTCAAGGCCGGAGGGCTTCGCCCCCTCTTTGCTATGGGGGCCACGGACGTTGTCCGAGGCAATCAACTGACCTTCCGTGGGCAAGGCATACCTCTCCCCTACATCATTTACTACATCGTGTTTCTCTGTGTCTCCGTGACTCTGTGGTGAAATGATACGCGTGCGGCAAGCCGCACCCTGCACAAGATTCCGCGTGCGCTGAAGCGCGCCCTGCGTTGCTAAACACATTCCCTGGACAGTTACGGGTCGGGTACATTTGACGCGCCGCGCCGGGGGCAATAGAATAAAGGGTTGCGCAGTGCCGGCGAAGACACGGTCGTACTGCTTAGTGCGCGTAATGCGCACGGCGCGCTCGAACGAGTTGGGATGAGATGTATCCGTCAGTGCGGGTCTCCCTTTGCGCCTTGCGGGAATAC
>JAGHCE010000121.1 GCA_021160625.1 Planctomycetota bacterium
CGCGCCCGGTTGCCGTCTGCCTGGACGGACGCAGGGAGTATGTGCGCGGCAGGATCGACAGGGTGGACCATATTCACAAACCGTCGCCGCAGCCCGGCGGCTCCCGGGAGCCGCCGGCGGACGCCCCGGAGGAGGTCGCCGTCCTCGACTACAAGCGTTCGACTTTCCCCGCTGCGAATGCGGTCAAGGAATTGAAGGATATGCAGATGCCGGTTTACCTCGCGGCGGCGCGGACGATGCCCGGCAGTAAGGGAAAGGTTTTGCCGGCGAAGGCGTTCTATCGGAGTCTCAGGAGTTGCAAGGGGCACAGCAGCGTCCTTGACTTTGCCTGCGAAGAGGACTACGAGGTCTTCGAGCAGGAGTTTGCCCAGGCGATGTTTGACATAGTCGACGCCGTCAGGCAGGGGAGGTTCCCCGCCGCGCCGCCGACCGGCAAGTGCTCCGACTACTGCATTGGCAGGGGCGTGTGCCGTTACAACGAGGCGAGAGTGGAGTTCCTGAAGAGGGGCAATGAGCAAGATAACGCTTAACCCGCAGCAGCGCGTAGCGGCCGAGACCCTGGACCGCAATATGGTCGTAAGGGCGGGGGCCGGGTGCGGCAAGACGGCCACGCTCGTCTGGCGCTACATAAACATCCTGAAACAGGACCTGGCCGAGGTCGGCGAGATTGCGGCGATAACGTTTACGGAAAAGGCCGCCAACGAACTCAAGGGGCGCATTCACGACCGGCTGCGCGCGCTTTTCGAGGTCGAAAGCCCCGGCCCCGGGCGCGAGCGCTGGCGGCGGCGGCTCCAAGCGGTGGAGTCCGCGCGCATCGGGACCATTCACGGCTTCTGCTCCGAAATACTCCGCGAGTTTCCCATACAGGCGGGTGTTGCACCAGGCTTTGTCGTGGCGGAAAAGTCCGATGCGGCAGAGCTCGTTTCCAACGCCGCACGCGACAGTGTCTTCGATGCGGTCACCGCCGGCGAGGCGTGTGCACTGTGGGCGGTCGAACGATTCGGTCCTGACACGCTGGCCTCGATGCTTGAGGCCGCCATCTTGAAGCGCGAGCGTATCGCCGCCGTCTTGGATGGCCTTCGAAGTGACTCTTCCGGCGGGGGCGACCTGGCCAGCTGGCTTCGCGGCCGTGCCCGGGGGATTGCCGTCACAACTGCGACTGAACGTCTTTGGTCGGCGCGGTTCACGAAGGCGGTCTCGGTCCTGGAAGGCACAAGAGGGCCCGACGGCGATGCATTGGAAAAGCAGCGGACGCAATTTGTTGAGGCTTTGCAATCTTGGCACAGGGGGGACATCGACGGCGCGGTCGCAGCAATCCTGGCTGCGCTCAAGCGCCTGCAGACCGGTTCCAGGGACAAGTGGGGCGACGATCACGCCAGGGTGAAAGGCGCCCTCAAGGCGGCCAAGGAAATCGCGAAAAAGCCGCTGGAGGTCCTCGGTGCATTGAATCAGGAAGACTGGCGGGAACGCGCCCTTGAGATGGAGCGCTTCATCGAGCTCCACAATGCGGCCGTCGCGAAATACCGCGAGGCGAAGCGTGCCCGCGGTGTGCTCGACTTCGATGACCTTCTCGTAAAGGCGAGGGACCTGCTGCGGGATAACCCGGACGTGGCCGCCTCGGTTGCCGGGCGCTGCCGGTTTATCCTCGTCGACGAGTTCCAGGATACCGACCACGTCCAGGCCGGGATTATCCGGGCGCTGACCTCGCCTGGCGCCGATGCCGCCTCCGGGAGAGCCAACCTCTTCGTCGTCGGCGACGCCGAGCAGTCCATATACCGCTTCCGAGGCGCCGAGGTGGAGGTTTTCTCAGGGCTACGCACCGACTACCAGAAGTCGGGCGAAGGGGAGGCGACGACGCTTGCCGGCAACTACCGGTCGCTTCCGCATATCCTGGGGTTTGTGAACGTCCTCTTTGGAAGGCTTATGCCGCCCGGTTCCGGCAGGCACGGTTCTCCTACTTCGCATACGCCGCTTGAGGCCAAGCGGGGCCGAGGAACGCCAGGCGGCGGGCGCGTCGAGATTATCCTGGCCCGAAGCGGCGGCAATATGCCGCGCGCGAGGCAGGCGGAAGCATATGCAATTGCGAGCCGGGTCAAAGAGATCGTCTCGACCGGGACGCCGCCTGTCTGGGAGACCGGCGACGACGCGCAGGAGGTGCCGCGGCCGCCGCGCTTGGGCGACATCGCCGTTCTCCTTCGGTCGATGTCAGCCGTGGAGGTCTACGAGCAGGCGCTTCGCGATGCAGGCATACGCTATCACACCGTGGCCGGTTCCACCTTCTACAGGCGCCGGGAGGTCAAGGACCTCGTCAACCTGCTGCGCTTTGTAGTAGACTCCGATGACACGCTGTCGCTGGCAGGAGCGCTGCGGAGCCCGCTTTTTGCCGTGTCCGACGACTTCCTGGCCCAACTGGTCGCACGAGGCGCCCTGAATGACTACTTCGACGGCCGGGAGCCCGATGCGCCGGAGACCGCCGACTTGGCCGCTTTCCGACGGGCGGTTGACCTTGTGGGGCGATTGAGGCTCGTCAAGGACCGCGTGCCGGTTCGGACGATTATTGATATCATATTTGAGGAAACCGGCTTTGCCGCGACGCTGGCGATGCTCTACTCCGGCGACCGCAAGACGCGCAATGTTTACAGGCTGCGCGAGTCGGCTGCGGCCTTTGACGCATCCGGCCAAGGAGGGCTCGTGGAATTCGTCCGGCGCGTAGGGGCCCTCGAACAGAAGGAGGAGAGGGAGAGCGAGGCGATCCTGGAGAAGGACGAGGCCGACGTCGTGCGCATAATGACGGTGCACGCTGCCAAGGGGCTCGAATTCCCCATAGTGATAGTTGCCGATATGGGCCGCCAGCGCCAGGGCGGCGGCCGGAACAGAAAAGGCGCAGGCCTTCTTGTCGACAGGCAGCTGGGGCTGGCGCTGCCTGCCGCCGGCGAGGGGACGGGGCCTTACCGCGCGCTTTTGACCAGCGTCGACAAGGCGCGTGACGATGCGGAGGAAAAGCGGATATTCTTCGTTGCGGCCACAAGGGCCAGGGACCACCTGATACTTTCCGGTGCCGTTTCCGGCAGCGGCCCCGGCGCGCCCAAGGGGTGGGCGAAAGATGTTCTCGACGCCCTGGAAATCGACCTTGACCAGCCGGGCGACTGTCCCTTTGACGGTTTCACCGTGGAGTACTCGACGCCCGAAGAAGGCCCCCCCGGTACACGGAGGCTCCCTGCCGAGGAC